>QNFO01000083.1 GCA_003646355.1 Gammaproteobacteria bacterium | reverse complement strand
GCACCTACCCCTTCGTGACCTCATCAAATACCACCGCTGGCGGCACAGCCACGGGCAGTGGTTTCGGCCCTCTGTATCTCGACTATGTGCTGGGTATTACCAAGGCCTACACTACGCGTGTTGGCTCCGGCCCCTTTCCCACCGAATTGTTCTGCGAAGTGGGCGAGCATTTGTCCACCAAAGGACATGAACGTGGTGCCACGACGGGTCGCGCGCGACGCTGCGGTTGGTTCGATGCTGTCGCCCTTAAGCAGGCGGTGCGCGTTAATAGTGTTTCGGGTTTGTGTCTGACCAAACTCGATGTGCTCGATGGCCTAGAGAATATCAATATCTGCATTAGCTATGAAGACAAGGACGGCAAGCCTGCTAGTGCGCCGAGCCATGCCGATGACTACGAAAATATTGTGCCGGTTTACGAGACTTTACCCGGTTGGACGGAGTCAACAGTGGGTGCTAAAAACCTCGATCAATTGCCCGCTGCAGCTCGCAGCTATATTGCCCGCATTGAAGAAGTGTGCGGTGTGCCCATCGACATTGTTTCCACCGGCCCCGATCGCGTTGAAACGATAGTGTTGCGTCACCCCTTTGGCGCTTAATTGATAGACGCTTGATCTTAGCGTTTAAGTCAGCAGGCTGGTAAACCACAGGGCGCCCCAAAAAAATAAAATAACGATTAAAAATGAGGAGTGAACTATGAGTATCAGAGGAAAAGCCTTCATTGCGGGGATTTACGAACACCCGTTGCGAGAGGCCACCGGTAAAACCGTCCCCCAGTTGCATGCCGAGGTCGCCAAGGGTGCATTGGAAGACGCAGGTCTGACGAAAGACGATATCGATGCCTACTATTGTGCCGGTGACGTGCCGGGGCTTGGTCCCCTAAATCAGGCTGAGTATATGGGCTTGAATGTCACTCAGTTTGATAGCACAGAAGTCGGTGGTTCATCCTATGTGGCCCACGTTAATCACGCGGCTCAGGCCATCGCCATGGGCCATTGTAAGGTCGCATTAATTACCTTGGCCGGACGCCCCCGCGCCGACGCTAAAGAAAATTACCGCACCCGTCCCGGTGGCGGCCCGCCCGCTGACTATGCTTTTGAAGCACCTTTCCGCCCGGTGGTGACTAATATGTACGGCATGGCGGCAATGCGTCACATGCACGAATACGGCACCACCAGCGAACAGTTGGCCTGGGTAAAAGTCGCCGCCTCCCACCATGCTCAATACAACGAGCACGCCATGTTGCGCAATGTGGTGACGGTCGAGGATGTACTGAATTCACCGATGATTAGTGATCCCCTGCACCGTCTCGACTGCTGTGTGATGAGTGATGGTGGCGGGGCGGTTATCGTCGTCGCCCCAGAAATCGCCGCTCAGCTCAAGCGCCCCTGCGTTAAAGTGCTGGGTGCTGGTGAAGCCATAAAACACCTCAATGGTGGCAAGGTCGACTTAACCTATTCCGGCGCACGCTGGTCGGGGCCAAAGGCTTTTGAAGAAGCGGGCGTGACACCGGCGGATATTAAATACGCGTCTATTTACGACTCCTTCACCATCACCGTGGTGGAAACTATCGAAGATCTGGGCTTTTGTGCCAAGGGTGAGGGCGGCAAATTTGTTGCCGATGGCAACCTGATTTCTGGCGTCGGCAAGCTGCCCTTTAATACTGATGGTGGCGGTTTGTGTAATAACCACCCGACCGATCGAGGCGGCATAACCAAGGTTATTGAAGCGGTGCGCCAGGTGCGCGGCGAAGCCCACCCCAAAGTACAGGTGCCTAACTGCAATATTGCATTGGCCCACGGTACCGGCGGTTTGCTGGGCTCGCGCATGGGCAGTGCAACATTGATATTGGGAGGAGCAGACGCATGAGCGAATTAAACGGAATGAATCGACCCAGCAAAGTGCGGGCACCGCGCGTCAATGACGAAACAAAAGGTTTCTGGGATGCGACTGGCGAAGGTAAATTACTGGTTAAACACTGCAATAGCTGTGGTGAAAACCATTTTTACCCACGCACCTTCTGCCCCTTTTGTTTTAGTGACGACACCGAATATTTAGAAACAGCGGGGCGCGGCACGATTTACACGTACAGCGTTATGCGCAGAACCAAAGAGCCATGGGCCATTGCCTATGTGACTCTCGATGAAGGCCCGACGATGATGACCAATTTAATCGACTGCGATTTCGACAAACTCGAAATTGGCCAGGCGGTAAAAGTGGCCTTTATCGACACGGGTGAAGGTACGGCGGTGCCATTTTTTGCACCCGCTTGAATGTAGTTAAACTAGGAATGGTAGGTAATCAGTGAAAAATTTCAAAATTGCAGTATTGGCCGGTGATGGTATCGGCCCAGAAATTATGACAGAAGCACTTAAGGTGCTGAAAGTGATCGAAGCGCGCAACGATGTGAGCTTTGAACTGATGCCCGCCGCCTTTGGCGCCAACGCTTATTTCGACTTCGGCCACCCCTTTCCACAAGCGACTATCGATATTTGCGATGCCGCCGATGCCATCCTCAAAGGGCCGATTGGTTTAAGCCACGAGGAATCACAAAAAATTCCCGTCGACATGCTACCCGAGCGTGCCGCGCTGTTACCCATGCGTCGTCGCTACAACACCTTCGCTAACTTTCGCCCGGTGTCACTGCCCAAAGAGCTGGCCCACTTTTCACCCCTTAAGCCAGAAATTATTGGCGAAGGCATCGATTTAATTATGGTGCGCGAGCTGGTTGGTGGTCTTTACTTTGGCGACAAAGAAGTCGGTGTTAACGACGAAGGTTTACGCTATGTGCGTGAAACCCTGGAATACGACGAGGGGCAAATTAGTCGCATTCTTCACGAAGCCTTTAAAATTTCCATGCGCCGCAAGAAGGTGCTGCACAATATCCACAAAAGTAACGTATTAAAATCGAGCGTTTTGTGGAACGAGATTATTGAAGAGATCGCCCCGCAATATCCTGAGGTGAAAGTTGTTCATATTCTGGTTGATGCGGCCGCTACCATGCTGTGTTTAAACCCCACACAGTTTGACGTGATGGTGATGGAGAATATGTTTGGCGATATTCTCAGCGACCAGGGTGGCGGCATTCTCGGTTCCCTCGGTTTAATGCCCTCTGCTTGTCTGGGGCCAGATAAGGCTTACTACGAGCCCTCCCACGGTTCCGCACCGGATATCGCCGGCAAGAATATTGCCAACCCCTATTCGATGATAGGTTCGGTGGCGATGATGCTGGAAAACAGTTTCGACATGGCCGATGAAGCTGAAAATGTTTGGGCCGCCATGCAGGGCGTCTTTGCCGATGGTTTTTCAACCGCTGATTTAAGCAAGCCCGGTTCGGGTGTCACCATGATTAACACGCAAGAATTTGGCGAGCGTGTGGTGGCTAAACTAGAAGCACAAACAGTTTAAAACCTATGCTGGGCTGATAGTTAATTCCGATCAAAATAACCAATAAAAAGGAATAATAATGCCACCTAAAAAACTCTCAGCCTTTCACCGGGGCATGCACCAGGTTGCCTCCACGAGTGCAGGCGCCTGGTTTATGGCGCGCACTCAGCACCACCTCGACCGCATTGTCTTTAAGCTTTCGGGTGGCCGTACGACCATGGCCGGTGTTTTGACCGGCCTGTCAGTGGTGGTGTTATCGGCGAAGGGTGCTAAAAGCGGTGTGATTCGCGACATTCCCTTGCTCTGCATAGAAGATGAAGCTGAGCCTGGTGTGTTCGCGATTGTCGCCTCCAATTTTGGTCAGGGTCATAACCCCGCCTGGTATTACAATCTCAAAGCCAATCCTCAGGCCCGTTGCACCTTACGTGGCCAGTCCCAGGACTATATGGCGACCGAGTTAGAAGGTGATGAATACCAGCGCTATTGGGGCTATGCCCTCGATACTTACATGGGCTTTCCCCATTACAAAAAACGCGTGGGTGACCGGCATATTCCTATTTTTGTAATGAAGCCGGTTTAAACTGCCGATTAAAATAGCCATTTAAAAACGGGAGAATAATAATGTCAGCACAACACCAAAAAACAGTGAAAGACTTTTGTCAGGCCTGGGAAAATCTTGATATTGATGCCGTACTCGGTTTGATGAGTGAAGATGCGGTCTACCACAATATGCCCATGGCACCGCTGGTGGGGCAAGAACAAATCCGCGGTTTTCTCGCCGCTTTTCTGGGTGCCGCCAGTTCTTGCCGCTTTGAAATTCTCACTATTGTCGCCGACGAGCAGCGAGTCGTTACTGAAAGGCTCGATAGTTTTACCCTGGGTGATAACACCCTGGAAGAGTTACCTGTACTCGGCATATTCGAGTTTGATGAAAAAGGTAAAATTAATAACTGGCGTGAATATTTTGATTTAAAAACCTGGGTCGATAAAGGTGGCCCCGCCATTGGCTAGCTAGATGTAATCAACAATCAAGTACAGCCCTTTGCCCATTTTTCGAAAACACAGTAAGCACAGAGCTTTTTCATTGCAAAAAAACGATTACCTTAAAGCTGTACTTTTACTCAACTTAGCCGGCCTGTTCTGGGCCGGGAACCTGATTGCCGGCAGCCTACTCAGTGATTATGTAGGCCCCGGCTTTATTGTTGCCAGCAGAGCTGTCGCTGGCAGTATGATTTTTATACTGGTCATACGGTTTGGTGGACGACGCGATATATTAAGCGGCGTCAAAAGCTGGCCCTTGCTGGTGCTAATGTCCCTTAGTGGCGTACTCGGCTTCCAAATCTTTCTCTATCTGGGCCTGCGCTACACCACACCGATTAATGCCGGATTGATGAATGCCTTAACACCACTGGCAACGGCCCTGTTATCAGCAATTTTCCTTCGCGAGCAATTACAGCGCAGCCAATGGTTGGCAGCAGCCATTACTGTGGTCGGTGTCGGCTGGATACTCAGTGGCGGTCAACTATCCGTTTTACTGGCTCTGGATCTTAATATCGGCGATATGCTGATGTTGCTCGCGGTATTGTCGTGGAGTATTTACGGCATGGCGGGGCGGCGGGTAATGCTCACCATGAGTGCGCTAGAAACCACCGCAATCGGTCTGTTTCTTTCAGTCATTCCCGCCATGTCACTGGCCACGGTGGAAGGCTTCTTCTTCATCAAGCCACAACTTAATGGTCTGGTCATTGGGGTGCTGGCCTTTGTCTGCATCGGGCCAACGGTGTTGTCGCTGTTCTGGTGGAATAGGGGCGTGCAGTTGATTGGCCCCAGTCAGGCCGCCCTCTATCTCAATGTGATACCGGTGTATGCCATTCTGTTGGCGGTCTTTTTGCTCGATGCCACATTGAGTCGTAGTGATATTATCGGTGCCAGTCTGGTGTTGGGGGGCAGTCTTTACGGTGGTATATCTGCCGTAATGGGCAACCGGGTTCGCCTATCGAGTCAAAAGCTTGATAGTTAGACCAGATAACAGCGCCAACTTTTTTAGGGTTTACCAGCAAAGTGCGGCATAACCTCTTTAGCAAACAGCTCAAGAGAGGCATTGAATTGCTCCGGTGGCAATATGCCCTGAGGCAGCAAGAGAAAGACTTCATCGAGGGGTATTTTTTTGCTGACCTCTTCAATGCGCCGTTTCAGGGTTTCAGGCGAGCCGACCAATAACTCCGGCATGCCCTGACCAAAAGGCCGCATCCAGGTGTCCCACATCCAGGCCATGTCTTCAAACAGGGTTTGTGCTTCGGCATCGGTGGGGGCGCAAATCATTATGCCGCCCCAGCAGGCTTCATCGCCGGGTTTGAAATCGTGACCACATTGCTTGGCCTCTTCGCCCCATTCCTTCCACAGCATTTGCAGAAAGTCGGTGTCACCAGCCAGCACGATGGGCTTGCCTTTGTGTTTTGCCCAAAATTTAGCCGAGCGCAAACTGTGAGAAAAACCACCGTACAGGGGGATTTCGTCTTGCCAGGGGCGCGGTGCAATACCGATTTGAGTGACGTGCATATCTTCTGAAACACCCTGCCCGTAGGTGGAATACACCGGGTGCTGGTGAGGGTTCACAAAGTCTTTTGAGGGGAAGTCCCAGTATTTACCATGGTGTTGAAAGGTGTCT
>QNFO01000082.1 GCA_003646355.1 Gammaproteobacteria bacterium | reverse complement strand
GATATCGTCAATCGTGCTCTCGACCTTTTCGGCGCGCCGATTCATGTGCGTCATGAGGTGGTGCACAATAAATTTGTTGTCGAACAGTTGCGTGAGCGCGGCGCGATTTTCGTTGATGAGCTAAAAGATATTCCCCGCGGTTCCATCGTTATTTTCAGTGCCCACGGTGTTTCGAAAGAGGTCTGTGCCGAAGCCGAGCAGCGCGGCCTAAAGGTCTTCGATGCCACCTGTCCACTGGTGACAAAAGTCCACCTTGAAGTAGAAAGGTTTAGCCGCGATGGTCGAGAGTGTGTGTTGATTGGCCACTACGGTCACCCGGAAGTGGAAGGCACCATGGGTCAGTATGACGATGCCAATGGTGGCGATATTTATCTGGTGGAAAACGTTGATGACGTGGCAATATTGCCCATTCATCGACCCGATAATCTCGCCTTTGTCACCCAGACTACCTTGTCGGTGGACGATACTGCTCTGGTGATTGATGCTTTACGTGAGCGCTTTCCTGCCATTGAAGGCCCGCGTAAAGACGACATTTGCTACGCCACACAAAACCGTCAAGATGCTATTAAACAACTGGCATTGGAATGCGATGTGCTGTTAGTCGTCGGCTCGGCAAATAGCTCAAATTCAAATCGTCTGCGCGAGCTGGCCGAGCGTTGTGGTGCCAACGCTTATTTAGTGGATAGCAGTGCTGATATTAAAAGTGAGTGGTTTGAGGCAGGTTCTGTCGTGGGTGTGAGTGCGGGTGCCTCGGCACCGGAAACTCTGGTGCAGGAGTTGGTCGATGCCCTGGCGGGGAGTGACCGGGAGGGCGTTAAAGAGCTCTCGGGGAAAGTTGAGGATATTCGTTTCTCGGTGCCGAAAGAGCTGCGCTAAAATTGCACACGTAATTCCTGATTACGGGGCCACCCGTGTTAATCAATATTTAATTTCTTCAGTTTATAACGCAGTTGGCGAAAGGTGATGCCGAGTTTTTCGGCGGTGGCCGTTTTGTTCCAGCGGGATTCTTCCAGGGCTTTTTTGAGAATGCCCTTTTCAATAAGAGCCATATAGTCGTCAATTGATTGGCCCTTAAGGTCGTGTTCACTTTGCTTATTGTCATTGGCGGGCTGTTGGTCGGGCTGGCTGGGGTGTGTGTTCGGTTCGCCATTCGCAATGACACTCGCTTTGCGGGCTTTTAAATGCAGGTCGGCAGTTTCGATAATTTCGCCATCACAAAGCGTGAAGGCTCTTTCCAGGGTATTTTCAAGCTCGCGAACATTACCCGGGAAAGGGTAGTGCTGCAGGGCGTCTAGTGCCTCAGGCGATAATTGCACAGGCTGCGAGTCGAACTCGGCGGCAAATTTTGTCAGGAATAAGTCAGCCAGCAGGGGGATGTCCTCACGCCTGTCGCGCAGTGGCGCTACCTCCAGTTCAATAACATTAATACGATAGTAAAGATCTTCGCGAAAGTTGCCCTTGGCGATTTCGCCATCAAGGTCTTTATGGGAGGCGCTAAGGATTCTGATGTCGACGGGTATTTCATGTTCTGAGCCGAGAGGGCGCACGGCTTTTTCCTGAATGCCGCGCAGTAATTTGACCTGCATGGCGAGGGGGAGGTCGGCGACTTCATCGAGAAACAGAGTGCCACCGTCAGCGCTTTGAAACAGGCCTTTTTTGTCCTGATGGGCGCCGGTAAAGCTGCCCTTGATATGGCCGAAAAATTCGCTTTCCATTAGCTCCGAAGGGATGGCTCCACAGTTCACGGGGATGAATGGCCCCTCGGCTTTGGGGCCACTGTAGTGAATATTGCGGGCGACAATTTCCTTGCCGCTACCCGACTCACCATGGATAAAAACGGGTGCCTGGCTGCGGGCCACGCGGGAGATCTGCTGGCGTAGCTTGTCCATTACCGCAGAGTTGCCAGTTAATTTACCGGCACTTTTACTTAATTTAAGGGGTTTTTGCGAGGACAGAGCCAGTGCCGCTTTGACCATATTGCGCAGGCGGGGTAACTCGAGGGGTTTGGTGACAAAGTCGAAGGCCCCCAGTTTTAGAGCTTCAACGGCTATTTCAGTATTGCCGTAGGCGGTGATCATGGCGACGGGCATGTTGGGGTATTTATTTTGGATAAGGCTTATTAAGTCCATGCCACTGCCGTCGGGCAAATTCATGTCGGTCAGGCAAAAGGCATAAGACTCTGTATTCAAAGCCTCTATTGCTTCACTAAGCGTTTCCGCTTCATCAACCTCAAGAGCCATTTGGTTCAAGGTCATTGCCAGCAATTCGCGAATGTCCGCTTCGTCGTCAACAATTAAGGCTCTTTTTTTAGTCATTGTGTAATCTCTGTTGCGCTTGCTCGGGGTGAGCGAAGCCTATTCTGAAAAATCCGGATTTATTGTTTTCTGCCACCCGGTAATCCAAGGTGGCAAAGTTGATTTCGCAAAGCTCGCGAGCCAGATAAAGCCCAAGACCTGAGCCGGTGTGGGACGTGGTGTAGAAGGGTTCGAAAACTTGTCCGGCCAAATCAGCACTAATGCCTTCGCCGCGATCATAGAGGTCGAGGCAGGGTCGTTGAGTGCGGGGGTCGATATGACAGACGCATTTGGCCCAGGCCTGAGAGCAGTAATCAAGGCTGTGGCGGTGAGCGTTTTCAATCAGGTTGGTTAAGACCTGGTGAAGCTGGCTGGTATCGAAGACGATAATTGTTGCAGAGTTGTCGACTTCGACTTCAATAGTACATTTATCGGGGCAGCTATTTTTGTAGTCCTCAATAAAGCTGTTTAACCAACGCTCGAGGTGCAGGCTTTGTGCATCGGGTGCTTTGCGTCGAGAGAGCTGGCTGACATTTTCTATCACCTGGTTAAGCCGCTGGGTGTGCTTAATGATGATTTCACTGAGACGTTTGCTTGAGCTTTTCTCGTCCTGCTCCTGCCAATAACTGAGCTGCGTGGCTAATGGCACCGAGAGGGTTGCGGATTTCGTGGGCAATACTGCCAGTAAGCCGTCCCAGGGAGGCCAGTTTGAGGCGCTGGGCATTTTGCGCAGCGGTGCGAGTGTCCTCGAGAAAAATAATCGTACTTTTGTTTTCACTGCGCTGCAGGTTGGCAAACTTCGCCTGAATTTCAGTGCTGCTTTTACTGACTTTAAACGCAGGTAACTTTTGCCAGGGCTGGCTTAACCAGGCCTCATAGCCTTTTTGTAGTGCGGGGGTTGCTCGCAGGCTAGTGCCGCTACCCAGGGCAATGTCATTTTTCTCTGCGCCAAGCATCTCAATAGCTGCGTTGTTGATAAGCTCAATTTTTCCGGCAGCGTTGACGACCACGATGCCGGTCAGCATGCGTTGAATAATCATCTCGTTGAGATCTTGCAGGTGAGCGGCCTGGTCAGACTCGCGCAGGGCAATTTGTTCGCTGCGGCGCAAGCGTTCGTTAAGCATCCTGAACAATACTGCCGTCAGGAAGAGTACAAAGCCGAGCAAACCTGCAGGGAATATCGCTCGACTACTATCGTCCAGGACATAGGCTGAAAACAGCTCTTCAGTGAGTAAAAGGATGCTGGCCAGAGCGGCAGTCAACAAGGCCGGTTGAGTGCTGAAAACCAGTGAGCTAGCGGCCACCGTGATTAGCATTAGCAGGCCGAGGCCACTACTGGGGCCGCCACTACTGTGTATAAGCAAGGTCAGGGCGACCAAATCGAGGAAAAAATGTGTAAAGAGCAGCAGGCTGCTACTTGTGTTTTTCTGCCAAATTAACAGGTAAGCCAAAGTCAGTGTGGCTAATACCGTATAGCTGATGGATGTGAAGAGGTAGAGCTGGGGGTTGTGTGTACCAAAAACCTGGCTTGCAGTGCCGGAATAGAAGATGACCAGCAGCACTAGCGATAGTGCGAAACGGTAATAGATGTAGACCTTCGCCGCACCCTGGGCGAGGTGGCCGGGATCGACGCTAGGCTTGCCTGTTTGCATTGCGCTACCTGGATTTTGCTATTGGCTGAATTTTAGCTGAAAATAGCGGGCTTAATCATTTATGGACACGTCAGTAGTATGACATCACTGAAAGTTGCTTTGGCGCAAATAAACCCTCTGGTTGGCGATATTCCCGGGAATACACGACTGGTTATCGATACGCTAATTAGTGCACGGGATGAGTTAGGCGCCGATATTGTCATTTTCCCCGAGCTGGTGCTCTGCGGGTATCCGCCAGAAGATCTGTTGTTGCGGCCCAGTATTCAGATTCGCATCGAAAAAGCGCTAGCTGAAGTCTCTGCGGCCTGTGATGGCATAGTCGCTGTTATTGGCTATCCCTGGCGAGAAAACGGTCAGCTCTACAATATGGCTGGCGTCATACAAGACCGTAAACTCATCGGCCAATATGCAAAAAACTGCCTGCCCAACTATCAGGTATTTGATGAAAAGCGCTACTTTGAGGCGGGTGATGCGCCCTGTGTGATCGACATTTGTGGTGCTCGAGTGGGTTTGAGTGTCTGCGAAGATATCTGGTCGAGTGAACCTCTGGAGCAAGCCCGCGAGGCGGGTGCCGAAGTCATCTTTAATATTAACGCCTCGCCCTTTCATGTCGGCAAGCAGACCGAACGCGTGGCGACGGTTGCCCAGCGGGCTCGCGAGAGCAATATCCCCATTGTTTATGTTAACCAGATTGGCGGCCAGGACGAGCTGGTTTTCTGCGGTGGCTCGATGGTGGTCGATGCCGGGGGTGAGCTCTGTTATCAGGCGCCGATGTTTGAAGAAGGTGTATTTACGGTCGACCTGACACTGGACGATGGGCGGGTAGCCGTCGCGCCACAAACTATCGTGCCGACCCCCGAAGACCTGGCCACTGTTTATCAGGCACTGGTGCTAGGCGTGAAGGATTACGTCAATAAAAACGGCTTTAAAGGCGTGGTGCTAGGTTTGTCCGGGGGAATTGATTCGGCACTGACCCTGGCTATTGCTGTCGATGCCCTGGGTGCGGATCGTGTCGAAGCCGTGATGATGCCCTTTCGCTACACCTCTCAGCTCAGTCTCGATGATGCCCAGGCGGAGGCCGATATTCTTGGCGTGACGTATAAAGTAATCAGCATTGAGCCTATTTACAATGCCTTTAGTGAAGCCCTCGCCGATGAGTTTGCCGGCATGGCTGCGGATAAAACGGAAGAGAATATGCAGGCTCGCTCGCGGGGCGTGCTGTTGATGTCTATCTCCAATAAAAAGGGTTCGCTGGTATTAACCACGGGCAATAAAAGTGAAATGTCGGTGGGTTACGCGACTCTCTACGGCGATATGGCTGGTGGTCTTGATGTGCTTAAAGATGTGAAAAAAGTGCTGGTGTTTGATTTGTGCCGCTATCGCAATACTCTCTCAGAGGTGATCCCTGAGTCGGTAATTATTCGCCCGCCATCTGCAGAACTAGCGCCGGATCAGATCGACGAAGATACCCTGCCGCCCTACGAAATACTTGACCAAATTTTGCATCTGTATATTGAAGAAGATATGGCGGCGCTGGATATTATCGCCCGAGGTTTTGATGAAGAGGATGTGCACCGCATTCTGCGCATGGTGGATATTAATGAATATAAGCGTCAGCAAGCACCGATAGGCTTGCGTATTACCGAGCGGGGCTTTGGTCGTGACCGCCGTTATCCGATTACCAATGGCTGGCGTTCGGGGGAATAGGGACTAAATTTACTGGGGTTGTTTGTGTCGAGGAACCCTGCAGAGCGCTAACGTAGACAGCTATTCGTGCAGCGCCGCGTTTAGCGCTAGTCGAGTGCCGATTATTTCCGTTGTTTAGTTTGTTTACTCGAAAATACCAAAAGTCATCTTGTTGAACAGGGATTGCTCTTCGGGAGGCGCAGTGTCGTTAGGTGGTACTGCCAAGTCTTCCGCCTCATGACTTGCTGCCTGGGGATCGTTGTAGAGGGCCCTACTATCAAAAAAGGGCGGGTTTTCCTGTACGTAGTAGCCGAAGGTAAGCCAGCTTAACCAGGCGTCTTCATCAATGGCGTCTGCTGCCTGGTATTGAAACTCACCTTGCTCGTTGAGAGAGGGGTGGCGTGGATAGTTCATTGCCAGAGTGTCCGCAGCCACTGCAGCGAGATCGTGGAGGTCGAGCAAGTAGTATGCTTCAGCCATTACCGCCAAAGCAT
>QNFO01000081.1 GCA_003646355.1 Gammaproteobacteria bacterium | reverse complement strand
TTCTCGGCCACTGGATAATGGATGCCACCTACTCCATGCCCTCCACCATTGGCTTGATTGCCCTCTCGGGCATCGTGGTGCGCAACTCTATTTTATTAATTGAGTTTATCCACATGCAAAGCCGCGACGGGGTGCCGATGCGCACCGCCGCACTAGAAGCGGCTGCGATTCGCGCCAAGCCGATCTTTCTCACTGCCCTGGCGGGCATCGCCGGTGCCGCCTTTATTTTGCCCGACGCCATGCTCCACGGCATGGGTGTGGCGCTGATGTTTGGTCTCGCCTCATCGACGATACTGACCTTGATGGTGATACCCGCGATGTATGTCTGGCTGCGCGATGATGGGCGTGAGGTTTAGCAAGCAAGCTCACAACAAAGGCAATTCGTTTTAAAAATCTGCCATTAGCCCTACAAAAAAACCCCTCCGCTGCTACAACAACGGAGGGTTTTTTAATGATTAAAATAGCTCGACAGATTAGATAATCATTGGCGAAGTGCATCCCTTTCTACTATTTCCTCAACACGTTCTACTCAAACGCAAAATACTACCTTCACCATCGGCGGCCACCAGCAGACCACCTTTGCCATCGACACAGAGGCCACCAGCAAAATCCAGCGGGCAAATAGCACCGATGGGTAAATGGGTGGCGATTTGCTCAGGCTTGCTCTCCCCGGCAAGATCAATCGCCCAGATTGAATGTGCGGCCCGATCCAGCACATAGAGCGTATTGTCGATGGCGGCTATGCCTCGGGGGTCAAACAGGCCATCCAGCAATGTTGTTACTTCACCCTCAGGGCTGACTTCGAGCAGGCGGCCGACACCGGTGTCAGAGACATAGCACTTGCCCTGCCACATAAACACATCGGTGGGTGCGTTCAGGCCCTCCACCAAGGTAGTGACTTCACCCGTGGGGCTAATGGCAAGTACCGAGTTGGTGTTTTCCCGCACGACCAATACGCCGCCATCCTCTGCGGCACAAAGGCCTTTTAACTGACCCTGTTTGGCGACCAGCATGTCCGTCGTTTCCGTGGCGAAGTCGTAGCGCAGCACATCGCCTCGGGCCGTGCTCATCAGGAATTCCCCCGGCTTGCCAGCGGAAATAGCCCGTACAAAGCGTGGCGCATTGGTATCCAGTGGACTGCCAACGGCACTGCGTTCGCCATCGGGGGCGATCATCGCCAGGCTGAGACCGTCGACCACGAAGCAGGTGTCCGAAGCCGTATCGCAGGCGATGCCCCAGGGGCCCACCCAGCCGGCTTCGACAAGCACGCGCTCTTCATTGCTGCCGTCCAGCGCCACTTCGGCCACGCCGCCATCGACAAAGTGAGAGAGGTAGAGCTTGCCAGCGGCATCAATGGCCAGGTTGTCGATACCAGGGCGCACCTTAGCAACCACAGTTTGCTCGCCAGTTTCGGTATCAATTTTCACCACTTCACCATTACCCGCTTGCGGCGATAACAGTTCACCCGTGGGGGTAAATTTCACGGCCGTGGGGTGAGAAAGCCCCGTTGTCACTTGTTCCTGCTCACCGGTTTCGGGGTCTACGCGCCAGACCTCACCCTTGGGCACCAGTGGAAAGTAGAGCTTGCCATCGGGCCCACCCGCCAGAGCATTGGGGCTGTCGAGGTCTTTGGCAATTAAACGCGGTGGCCTGTCATCGTGAGGGTAAAGCTCAAACAAGCGGCCCTTGGGCCGGTGTTCATCGATAAATAGACGATCGTTAAACACGGTGACACCGTTGGCGGAGGGCAGCTCATCGGAGACCACAGTGACTTCGCCATCAGGCTTGCGCATGGTGACCTGGGCACTCATCACCTCGGTGGAATACATATTGCCGAGCGAATCAAAGGCGACATCATCGGGCCCGGTAATCGGCCCACCATTGGCGGCAATCACTTCAAGCTCACCGCTGGTGGTATCGATGGCCGTCACCTGACTACCCATGGCTTGGGCAACGTAGAGCCTGCCATCGGTGCCGAATTGCATGCCATTGGCACCAAATAAAGCACTGGCCGGGGTCATGTGGCTGCACTGCCAACCTGCTATCAAACGGGGTTCTACGGCTTGTTCGCCGTGTAATGCCGCGAAACGATTATTCATTATTGTTGACACTTGCTGCACCTCGTA
Source organism: Gammaproteobacteria bacterium (assembly GCA_003646355.1). Next base: position 4,000 of record QNFO01000081.1, on the reverse strand, counting down.
AAAATTATCAATCATGCCGCCACCGCAACCAGAAGGCAAAAAAAACCCCGTGGCAGAAAGCTGTCCCGGGGTTTGTTCAAACCATAAAGGTTTAACTTACATTACACATTCACGTTCAAGTTAAAGAGCTTCTTGACGTTGTCGTGCACACAAGCGTTCTGCTGCTCAAGGGTCAAGTGCGCCATCTGCTCGTCGAGAATTTGCTGCGAACGCGGCCATGACGCATCGGTGTGCGGATAGTCGTTGGCCCAGATCAGGCAACCACTGTTGACAACATCGAGATCGCGGTAGGCGGTCTCGTCGTCCTGGAAAGTGAAGGAAACGTTGTTGGTAATATATTCACTGGGTGGACGCGTCAGCGAACACTCAACCGCTGGCCCAAGACGCTCAAGAGCATGGTCAGCACGGTACTTGTAGTGAGGGATCCAGCCGGCATCGCCCTCGGCAACAATCATTTTCAGTTTGGGGTGACGCTCAAAGACTCCACCAAACAGGAAAACACCCAGTACATCCTGAACACCACGAATAATGTTCATAAAGCCGTTGGCTGCATGGCCACGCTTAGGTGCCAGCACTTCTTTAACGCCACAGTCATCAGACGTGAGGATGTGGAAGCACATGGGCATGTCGAGATCGACAGAACACTGCCACAGGGCATCGTAATCGGTGTGATCATAATCGGCGTAGCCGGGACGACCGGGCATCATCATGCCGACCATGCCCTGAGCCTTGGCGCGTTTCACGTCTTCGATAGCGGAATCAACTGACATAACAGCAGATTGCCCCAAGCCAAAGAGGCGGTCGGGCTGAGCGCCACAGAAAGTTTCCAGCCAACGGTTATAAGCCTGCATGCAGGCATTCTTATACTCAAGATCGGGATGGCCACAGATGATCATGCCAACAGAGGCATAGATAATTTCGGCACACACACCGTCTTGCTCCTGTACTTCAGCGCGGAAGTCAGGGTTCCAGGCTGCATTGGGCAGCTCGTCAAACTTGGCATTGCGATACTTGGGCAATTCTGCGGCAGGAACGCCAGCAGCGCCGAGTAAAGCCAGCGGGATAATGTCATCAAGACCGGGAATGTTGAAAATAGAACCACCGGTTGGGCCGTCAACCACAGTTGGGGCGCGATCGCGGAATTTGGGATCAATAAAATCAATATACGTGTTGGGCGGCTCAACAATATGAGAATCCGCTGAAATACCTGGTTTACGCGTAGCCATGTAAGCTCCATCCTTTTATTAGTTAGTTATTCCAGTTTGCAACCCAGAGGAATGGGTAAGGCAAACAACCCTGTAAAGGTATTGACATTCTTGCAAGCCTACAGGCTTTCTGTCAATCGGTCTCACGACTTTTCATGCCAATCTAGCCTCTTTTTTTGTGACCAGAAATTTTGTGGCCTCAATGATCACCACCAGCAAGCCCACGCTGGCGATAACTTTTCTTGTTGACAGCGGCTCAGATAAATTTTTATAACACGACTTCATCGCCTACTTAATAGACCCGGTCGCGGGTGGTTTTAAATTGCTCACCAGCCAATTACAATGCTCGCTACCAATTTTTTAACGAGCAGACAACAACTTATGCAAGAAAATGAGAAACAGATCCTTATAGAGAACCTGCTTCACAGCATTCGCAATCGCCCTGCTTCCGTCGCATCCAATGACGTTCAGAAAACACTTGATGAAAGCGCCCTTGCTCAGGCGTTTTACGAGATCATCAGTGAAGCCACTGGTGACAATCACAAGTCTGAACAAAAACAGGTGACCATCCTGTTAGCTGATTTACGTGGCTTTAGTGCCATGTCAGAAAAACATACCGCAAAGGAATTAATCGATCTGCTGAATCGCTATTTCCACAAGATGAGTGAAATCATCCTCCACTACGGCGGCACCATCGATAAATTTATGGGCGACTCGGTAATGGCCCTGTTTGGCGCGCCCTCCAGTGGCGAGGATGATCTGGAAAGAGCTCTCGCCTGCGCGGTAGAAATGCAGCTGGCCATGAACGATGTTAACGCCACCAATAAAGCACTGGGGCTGCCCAATATTTATATGGGCATCGGCCTCAATACGGGTACGGTAGTAGCCGGTAATCTCGGTTCCAAACTACACAGCGAATACACTGTGATCGGCAATGAAGTGAATCTCACCTCGCGCATTGAAGCCCACAGTTTGCGCGGACAAATAATGCTTAGCGAGAGTACTTACGATCTGGCCGCAGAATACGTGACCGTCGGCACCATTAATGACGTGCTCGTCAAAGGTCGATCCAAAAGTGTTCGTCTCTATGAATTGCTATCGACAAGCCGGCCAAAGCAACTGGAAGTGCCGCAGCGAGAAATACGTAAAAGCCCGCGCATCGCGGTCAACATGCCACTCAACTTTCAAACGGTGGCGGGTAAAACGGTGCAAACTGAAGAATACGAAGGCCGTATTAACAACATCAGTTATAACGGCATGATGGCCGTTATGCCCATGCCCATCCAGCCCAGCGCTGAAATTAAAATTCACTTTGCCCTGTCGATGATGTCCAACCGAACCAGTGAGGTCTATGCCAAAGTGCTTCACGTTCAAGAGCTGGATAAGCAATTTTACTGCCAGCTGGAATTCACCTTTATCGATGATGACGCACAGCGTGAGCTGAAAGAGTTTATTGATCGCGTTATCGAGAGTAACTAAGGGCAATCTGCAATTTCCATCATATTGACTAAACTACTGACTGACCCCAGAAAACAATTTTTCAGGTAACGACCCCGTGCAAGTATCCGCTTCCAGCCACTTATCGGCCCCTGCTTTCAGCAGGAGCTCGTCGCCGAGGCCGGATAAGTCAGCAGAAAGTGAAAATAAGAAAAATGCTTTGCAGGCGCCGACAAAGCCCTCTGAAAGCACTCACAACACAAGTATCACCCAGCAACTAACAACCAAAGAACTGGAACAAGTACGCCTACTGAAAAACCGAGATAGTGAAGTCAGAATCCACGAACAGGCCCACGCTAATGTTGGCGGCCCCTATGCTGGCACACCAAATTATCAGTACACCAAAGGCCCCGATGGCCAGCTTTATGCTAGCTCCGGGCATGTCAAAATTGACAGTAGTGCAATAGCCGGAGACCCAGCGGCAACACTGGAAAAAGCCTTGCAGCTTAAACGCGCTGCTTTAGCACCTGCACAGCCATCTCAGCAAGACCGCAGGGTCGCCTCAAATGCCCAGCAACTGGCTACAGAAGCCAGAGCCGACCTCAATGCACTATTACTCGAAGGGCTGGCTACAGCGGCTACCGCTCCCAATAGAGCGACGATTGATACCTTTGTATAAGTCAGACAACGCGCTAAGAGGCGCTGTTTAAGGAAGATTAAGATAGAGCCACTACACAGCAATATACGTGCAACGGTGGCTAGGGAACCTCTGATCAACCAGTCTACTTATGGATTCACAAAGTAATCCCACGTTTGCGCCATTAAATAGCTAATTCTTTGCCCTTTTATACCTGTTATCTGCCTTTCGGCGGATAACAGACGTACCTTCCCTATGTCAGCAAATATTTCTTGGCCACCATAAGATTCGTAAACCCTGCCAATAAGTGCAATCGGTTGGTGTTTTTCGAGAGTCCTCGATAACGGACTTTATCGTAACCGAATACCCTTTTAATATAACGAAAGGGGTGTTCAACCTTAGCGCGTATTTGAGCCTTCTTAAACTCGGCTTTTGCAGCGTTGCTATTGTTCGCCAGCAATCGGCGGGTTCCGGGACGCAGGGCAATAAACCAATCGACCTGACGATGCACGTGTTCTTCACGCTTTTCAATACCTCGATAGCCTGCATCGCCCCAGACGCATTCTTCCTGCCCATGCAGCAGTTTATCCGCCTGGGTTATATCGTGGACATTGGCTGAGGTGGTCGCCATGCTGTGAATCAACCCCAGTGTATCGTCAACACCGATATGTATTTTCATACCAAAATGCCAGCTATTACCCTTCTTGGTCTGATGCATTTC
>QNFO01000080.1 GCA_003646355.1 Gammaproteobacteria bacterium | reverse complement strand
TACGCCGCCCTGTGCCGACGCTTTAATTACTGCGGGTGTTGAGCGTGTTGTTTATGGTTTGGCCGATCCCCATCGTGTTGCCTCCGGTGGCATCGGCAAGTTAGAAGCGGCCGGTATTACCGTTGACGGCCCCGTGCTTGAGCAAGAGGCGCGAGCTTTAAACCCTGGTTTTGTTAAGCGCTGTGAAACGGGTTTGCCCCGCGTAACCCTAAAGTTGGCGGCTAGTATGGATGGTCGCTCGGCTATGGCCAGCGGCGAAAGTCAGTGGATTACCGGCCCCGCCGCACGCAGTGATGTGCAGCGTATACGGGCTGAAAACGCGGCTATAATTACCGGTATTGGTACGGTGCTTGAGGATAATCCCTCGCTCACCGTGCGCGAGGCTCAGCCTGGCCTCGGTGCGGATGAGTTGGCACAGATGCAGCCCCTGCGTGTGATCGTCGATAGCCGACTGCGCACTACCGAGGGCCTGAATATTCTCCAGCCGCCGGGTGGCGTGTTGATCGCGACCGCGCAGAGTGAAGGCCGTGTTAAGGGTGCAGAGATTTGTTCTTTGCCCAATGAAAACGGCAAGGTCGATTTACAGGCTTTGCTGCTCGAGCTGGGTCGTCGTGAGTACAGCGATGTGCTGGTCGAAGCCGGCGGCAAGTTGGCCGGGGTTTTTCTCGAGCAAGGCCTGGTGGATGAGCTGATTATTTATATGGCGCCAAAGTTGTTGGGCAGCGATGCCATGCCGATGGCGGTACTGCCGTTCAGCGCAATGTCTGAAGCAGTGGCACTTGAAATTACCGATATTCGCGCCGTCGGCAAAGACTGGCGCATTACAGCAACACCGGGTGGTGAGAAATGTTCACAGGCATAATCGAGGCACTCGGCGACATCGGTGTGACCGAAAAACGGGGCGGTGATTTACGCCTGCATATTCGCACCGGCAGCCTTGAGCTGGACGATGTGGTGCTGGGTGACAGCATCGCCGTGAACGGAGTTTGTTTGACGGTGGTTGAGCTACCGGGCGATGGCTTTATTGCCGATGTGTCCATAGAAACGTTAAATTTCACTACCGCCGGGCAATGGCAAACGGGCTCGCCGGTCAATCTTGAGCGCGCTTTAACGCCGACCACTCGACTCGGTGGCCACCTGGTTTCCGGCCATGTCGACGGTGTTGGTGAAGTCATCGAACGCCACCAGGATGCCCGCTCCGAGCGCTTTCGCATCAAAGCCCCGGCAGAGCTGGCGCGCTATATCGCCCACAAGGGGTCGATATCTGTTGATGGCACCAGCCTCACGGTGAATGCCGTGTCGGGCGATGAGTTTGAGTTGAATATCGTTCCCCACACCTTGGCACACACGGTATTTGGCGCTTATCAGCCGGGTACAAAGGTTAATTTGGAAGTCGATGTTATCGCACGCTACCTCGAGCGCCTGCTGCTCGGTGACAAGGCTGCGATACAGGGCGACGATTTTTCTCTCTCCACACTGGTTAATAAAATTTTAGATTAAAGGCTAACACCATGAACTTGAATACCATCGAAGAACTTGTTGAAGATATTCGCCAGGGCAAAATGGTCATCCTTATGGATGATGAAGATCGTGAAAACGAGGGCGATCTGGTGATTGCTGCTGAAAAGGTCAGGCCTGAAGATATTAACTTTATGGCGATGCATGCCCGTGGCCTGATCTGCATGACCTTGATGGAGCAGCGCTGCCAGCAGTTGGCACTGCCCCTGATGGTGGATAACAATAACGATGCCCACGGCACTAACTTTACGGTCTCTATTGAGGCGGCAGAGGGTGTGACTACGGGCATTTCTGCGGCCGACCGCGCGAAGACAGTACAGGCGGCGGTGGCTAGTGATGCGCGCCCCACGGACATTGTTCAGCCGGGTCATATTTTTCCTTTGAAGGCGCAGGCCGGTGGTGTCTTGAGTCGCGCAGGGCATACTGAGGCGGGCTGTGATTTGGCCGGCATGGCGGGCTGCGAGCCGGCGGCAGTGATTGTCGAAATTATGAACGACGACGGCACCATGGCGCGTCGCCCTGATCTCGAAGCCTTTGCTGAAAAGCACGATCTTAAAATTGGCACCATTGCGGACTTGATCCATCATCGAGTGGTCAACGAGAAAACCGTCGAGCATATCAACGAGCGCAAAATCCAAACGCCCTACGGTGAGTTTACGCTGCACACCTATCTCGATGGCCCGAGAAACTGCAAACACTTTGCCCTGGTTAAAGGTGATATTGACCCTGAGACGCCAGTGCCGGTGCGTGTTCATTTGCCGACAGTGGTAAGAGATTTATTCGGGCTCGAGCGTAAAGGTCCTCATAAAAGTTGGACGATTCACAAAGCCATGGAGCGCGTTGCCGAAGAGGGCAGTGGTATTATTGTGGTGATTTTGCAGGAAGAAAATCCCGAAACGGTTGAGCGAGATCTGGACTTTTTGATGGCCGAGCGGGCGCGTGAAAAAAGTGCTTCGGAAACAGTTTATTTACAGATTGGTGCAGGCTCGCAAATCCTCCGCGACCTTGGTGCCAAGAAAATTCGCGTGATGAGTGCGCCTTTCCGCTTTACGGCGATTTCTGGTTTCGACCTTGAAGTTGTCGACTATATTGAGTGTCACTAGGCTTGAGTGTTATTACCTTGAAAATAGCCAAAACTAACTTGCAAATCAGGATACAAAAATGAGCGAATTCAGACCTGTCGAAGGTGACTTTACTGTCGGCGAAGCTCGCTTTGCCATCGTTGTTGCCCGCTGGAACGGCAATATTACCGAGAACCTGCTGAATGGCGCTTTGCGTGCACTGGCGCGTCACAACGTGGCCGATGAAAGTATTGATGTGATTCGCGTGCCCGGTGCTTTTGAGTTACCCGCCACGGCGATGAAAATTGCCGAACAGGGTAATGTTGATGCAGTGATCACTCTGGGTTGTGTGATTCGCGGTGGTACGCCACATTTTGAATATGTCTGCGGCGAATGTGCTCGCGGTATCGGCGAAGTGGCCCTGGTCACTGGCCTGCCGATCGCCTTCGGCGTGCTGACGACAGATGATTTGCAACAGTCGGAAGATCGCTCTGGCGATAACGACGAGAACAAAGGCGTTGAAGCTGCTTTAACCGCCCTTGAAATGGTTTCCCTGTTTGCCCAGTTAGGAGATTAACTGCGTGTCATCTTCTCTGCCTTCCGCGCGTAAAAAAGCCCGTCACATGCTGGTGCAGGCTTTGTACCAGTGGCAGTTGTCGGGTACCAATATTGCTGTCATTGAAGCCCAGTACATGGCTGAAAAGGGCATGGCGAAAGCGGACTCTGAATTCTTTCGCGAGTTGCTGCATGAAATACCCGCCAAGCTCGATGAGCTTGATGCTGCCTATCGGGAGTTTCTTGATCGCGATCCCGAGGCCCTGGATCCTATCTCCCTGGCTGTGTTACGTATTAGCGTCTACGAGCTATTGCACCGTATTGATGTCCCCTATCGCGTGGTGATTAACGAGGCTGTTAACTTAGCCAAAACATTTGGCCCCACAGACGCCTATAAATATATTAATGGCGTCGTCGATCGTGTTGCCGCTCGAGCGCGTCGCGTGGAAATAGCGGCTAGCAAGGGTAAGGGCTAGCGGCCTGCTGGTCGCCGCGAGTCATCGGCGATCATTCATCGAGTTCTGACTAGAATTAGATACACCGAGACTTCTGACAATGCCCGATGAGTTCGGCCTGATAAATCGCTACTTTTCAGCTTGCGGTGCTGCGGGTAACGATACCTTGCTGGGTGTCGGCGATGACTGCGCTCTGCTGGCCCCGCCCGCTGGTGAGGTGCTGGCAGTTACCACAGACACCCTGTTGGCCGGCGTCCACTTTCCCCTTGATTCTCCCGCTCGGCTGATTGCCCAGCGAGCACTGGCCGTCAATCTCAGCGATATGGCGGCAATGGGGGCGACGCCACGCTGGTTTCAATTGGCGCTAACCCTGCCCGATGCCGATCAGGATTGGCTCGCTGAGTTTAGTGCGGGTCTGAATGCCATGGCCTGTGAATTCAATTGCGTCCTGGTCGGTGGTGACACGACCTGTGGCCCGCTGACTATTAGTATTACTCTGATGGGCTCCGTGCCGCCGGATAAGGCCTTAACGCGTAGCGGTGCAAAGCCCGGTGACATTATTTATGTCAGTGGTTCTTTGGGCGATGGCGCCGGGGGGCTGGCGGCGATCGAAGGAAGGTTGTCGGCAGGTAGTGAGGATGCGAGGTATCTTGAAGGGCGCTTTTGGCAGCCTCAGCCGCGTATTTCTGAAGGTCTGGAAATACGCGCTTTTGCCTCTGCAGCCATCGATATTTCCGATGGTCTTTTGGCTGATCTTGGGCATATTGCCGAGGCCAGTCAGGTGGGCGCTTTGCTGGAGGTCAATAAACTTCCCTTGTCCCAGGCATTACAGCGGGCTGTCGATTCTGAACAAGGGCGCACCTGGGCACTGACAGGCGGTGACGATTACGAGCTTTGTTTTACCGTACCAGCAGACGGAGCGGCCCATTGTCAGCGACTGATTGATGAGGGCTTGCTGATGGCGACGCCGATTGGTCAGATTGTCGACGAGCCAGGTGTGCGCTGCGTGGATGAGCGCGGTCAGACCGTTGACGTAGAATGCTCGGGTTATAAGCACTTTTAATGAGAGAGTTGTATGACATCCCCGCTTAAACCAAGTTTTTCCTCTTTGCGTAAAGACCCCGTCCTGTTGTTGGGACTGGGTTTTGGCAGTGGTTTATCGCCCTTTGCACCGGGCACAGCCGGCACAGTGGTGGCGCTGCTATTCGTGCCATTGTTGGCACTGTTGTCGATGAGCTACTTATTGGCGGTACTGCTTATCGCTAGCTTGGTGGGCATTTATATTTGCGGGTACTCTGCGAAGAAGCTCGGGGCTAAAGACCCTTCCAGCATCGTCTGGGATGAGTTTGTCGGTTTATGGATTGCCCTGGCGGGGTTTCCTGTAAGCTCTTTTTGGCTGGTCAGCGGCTTTGTGGTGTTCCGCTTCTTTGATATTCTCAAGCCCTGGCCCATTAGCGTACTGGACAGAAAAGTACCGGGTGGTCTGGGTATTATGTTGGACGATATTGTCGCGGGGGTAATGACATGGTTAGTGTTACATTTGGTCGCTCTTGTTTTTGGTTTGAGTGTGTGAAAAAGGCTGTCGATAAACACATATCCGGCCTGTATCTAGCGTTATTACTCTGCGTGTGCAGCACGCCTTTATACGCATCGCCAGAAATCATTGCCTCGGGTTTGTTTAAAGATAAAGCTATGTTGACCATTAATGGCACACCGTGTTTGCTTCGAGTTGGGGTCAGCAGCCCTGAAGGGGTAAAGCTGTTGAGTAGCAATAGCCGGCAGGCGAGCATTCTTGTCGAGGGGGAGACTATTACTTTGCGCTTATCTGAGCGGATTTCCACGGCCTTCAAAAAGCCGGCCTTTTCCGAAGTGAAGATCCCGCGTGGCAGAAATGGCCACTTTTATACGGCGGGTACTATTAATGGTCGCCCCGCTAAATTTATGGTGGATACGGGCGCTACTTCCATCGCTATGAATATTAATGAAGCCCGCCGTCTGGGTATTAACCTGCGCAATGCCAAAACGGGGTTTGCCTCTACAGCGGGCGGCATGGTTGAAACCTACCGCTTGACGCTCGACAAAGTGAGCGTTGGTAGTATTACCCTGCATAATATTACGGCTTCGGTGGTTGATGGTGATTACCCGAGCGATATACTCCTGGGCAATAGCTTTCTCAGTAAAGTAGAAATGACGGAGCAAGCCGGTGTGATGGTTTTCCGCAAAAAATTCTGACTTCTTTGTATTACCTTGTTTAAAAATAGTTGCCGGGTATTTCACCTGCCGGGCACCATTCGCTAATAGAAATTAAATTGAGATTGCCCATGAGTGCCCTGGCTAAACGTATTATCCCCTGTCTGGATGTGGACAACGGACGTGTTGTCAAAGGTGTGCAGTTTGTCGATATCCGCGATGCGGGTGACCCTGTTGAGATTGCGCGGCGCTATGATCAGGAGGGAGCTGATGAAATCACCTTCCTTGATATTACGGCCAGTCATGAGGGTCGGGATACTACGTTGCACATTGTTGAGCGGATGGCCAGTGAGGTGTTTATCCCCCTGACCGTGGGTGGCGGGGTACG
>QNFO01000079.1 GCA_003646355.1 Gammaproteobacteria bacterium | reverse complement strand
GGGTTTCCCCCAGTGGAACAATCGCAATGGTAACTATCTAGCTGAGCTCTCCGCTGCGGATTGTCGTCCTGAAGATATTGATTTCGTCTTTTGTACCCATATGCATGTTGACCACACGGGCTGGAATACCCAGCTTAAGGACGGCCGCTGGGTTCCTACGTTCCCTAGAGCTAAATATCTCTTTAATAAATCTGAATGGGATTTCTGGAGAAAATCAGATAATGAACATGATCGTGCCATTATCGAGCAAAATATACTGCCAATAATTGAAGCAAACCAGGTTAGGTGGGTCGATAACAATTGGAGTATTGATGACCAGGTTTCACTGGTTCCAACCCCAGGGCATACTCCAGGACATTGTAGTGTGTCCTTAACCGGAAAAAATGGTAGTGCGTTTATTACCGGTGATATGCTGATCCATCCCGTGCAAATTGCTGAACCACAATGGCGACAAAAAGCGGACAACGACTGGCAACTTGCGATTCAAACCCGAAGTAGGTTTGTAGACGAGCACTGCGATAGCAACATAATGATTCTTGGTACTCACTTCAATACTCCGACTGGGGTTTATATCGTCGAACAAAATGGTCGCCGGCGCATTCGTTTTGTGGAATAAATACACATAGAAGTGTTTATGTTTACCGATGGGCCAGGTACTTGCCGACAAAGTTGATAGTTAGCCAGGTTTTACACCCTCTGCGCCAAGTTTTGTAAAGTATTAAAAACACTCGGGTCTATTAAAGCTGATCTCTGATCAGTCTGTCTATTCAATGGGCTTACAAAGTAATCCCTTGCTTGTTCCATTAACCTGCGAATTCTTCGCGCACTTTCAATGCCTCGGTAGCCCGCATCATCCCAGACGCATTCTTCCTGTTCATACAGTAGTTTGTCTTCCTGCGTTATGCCATGGACATTGGATGAAGTGGTGGCGATGCTGTGGATCAAGCCCAACGCCAATGTGCATTTGTAGATCTCGCTGACTCGCTTTATTCTTCGTCGAGGTTGGTGCCGCTATAATGGTGCTATCGATAGTTTACGAGTATTCGAAGAGCCTTATTTCACTGTTGAACGCTGTAATAAGGCTTTGTCGTAGTCAATTTTTTGATCGTCGCTGAGGATTTTTCGCATCTCGACCAAGTGGGCATAGCGCAGGCGCATAATTTCTGTTTTGGCCGCCATCAGTTCGTCAATTTTAGCGTTGATATCTTCAAGTTTGATATTTTCATTAATGGTTATCTCATTTAGTTCTTTCAATACCTGTGTTTCTTTTTCTTTGGCAGAGGCTTGCTCATTGTGTAACTTGTTATGCATTTGATCAATTGCTTTTTTCTGGGATAAGGCGGGGTCGGGTATTTGGGCCGCATTAACAGAGACAGTAAAGAGCATCATTAGCGTAAAAAAAGTTATGGTGTGCTTGATAGTTATTTGGCACTGGGTAATGGCTCTGTTCATCATCTTATCCCTGTGAAAGGTACGTTAAAGTTACAGTATAGCTCAGCTTAGATGTGTTTTAATAAATGTATAGATACCTTTAATGCCTTATCATTAGATATGTTCTGGTTTCATGTAAATTGGTATCGAATTATAATTTCTCAGATATTCAGCAGCTTTGTTGTGGGGGATTATTGGTGATTGACAGAGTCTTCTCTACTTATGTGCCAAGGTGACCGTCTTGAAGGTTTTTGATCAACAGGCGTTTATGGAAGACAAACCATGATTGCTGTGTAGAATGGAACAAACGAGAAAAACTCACAATGTTGTAGCTGGTACGGCAGAATAATCTTAAATAAACTTCTCAATAATATTGATATAAAGGGGCGACAATGGATATTAGCGTATGTGTGTGTCGGGGAAGCGATGGTTGGCAAGACGCAGTGAGGGCAGAAGAGTTGGGCTTTAAAACAGCCTGGTTTGAAGATAGCCAAATGGTCACAGCAGACCCCATTGCTTTAATGGCGATAGCCGCGACTAAAACGAGTAAAATTAATCTTGCCACGGGTGTACTTATACCCTCTAACCGAATTGCGCCGCAAACTGCCAATAGCTTGGCTACGCTCAATGCTCTGGCACCCGGACGTATCATTATGGGTATTGGTACGGGTTTTTCTGGCCGACGTGCGATGGGGCTTGGTCCGGTTAAAGTTAATGATATTCGTGACTACATCGAAACAGTACAGGGCCTACTTGAGGGAGAGATCGTTGAGTGGGACTTTGAGAATAAACGGCGAAAAATTGCCTTTCTTCACCCTGATGATGACGTGATTAATCTCAAAGATAAAGTTGCCACCTACATCGCTGCTCAAGGTCCGAGAATGCGTCAGCTCATTGTTGATTACGATACCGACTGGATTAATATTCTATCGACACCGGACATTGCGGCGTCTGATATGAAAGCGATGGCAGCTACCTGGAAGGAGGCTGGCAAAGATCCCAAAAGTTATGGCAAAGCCTTGCTTACGTCTGGCTGTCCTCTGAGAGCTGGGGAAACTACTAGCAGCGACATAGCGATGCGTCAGGGTGGCCCCATGGCGGCGGTGTTCTTTCATAATATGATCGAAGCATCCCTTTATGGTTCATTTATCTCCGATGCGGCAGATGAACCTGACAACGTTGCTCAATACCGACACATGTATGAGCGCTATGAACCTGAAGATGCGCGCTATCTATCACTGCATCGAGGGCATGCTCTGTTTGTGAGGGAGGATGAGGCAAAGTTTATTACCCCTGAGTTGATCAGTCAGGCGAGTATGACTGCATCGGTAGCTGAGTTACGTGAGCGTGTTCAGGAGCTGAAACGAATCGGTTACGATGAGCTTGCTGTTATTACCTGCCCGGGTGATGACGATATTCTTGAGCGTTGGGTCGAGGTGATGGAAAAGGTCTAAAATCGATTGGCATTTACTCTTTTATCAAGTCTGGCCGTGGTCTGGCTTCCGGTTTTCGCCAATCCTTACCTTTCAATATTACATGCCAGTAGAGGAAAGGGAAGAAGTGTTCTTTCATCCACCAGTAGAAGCGGCGAGGCACTCGTGGGTCGAGGTTAAAGCTGGACACCACCTCGCCATCGTAGCGAAATTCGGCCAACATTATTTTGCCCTTTTCAGTCGTTAGCGGACAGCCGCCGTAGCCATCGTAGTTAGTGGTAGCAGCGTTATTTTGGTCGAGCGTCGCGAGCAGGTTGGTAACCACCACAGGAAACTGCCGGCGTACAGCGGCGGCAGTTTTGGCATTGGGTGTATCGGTACAGTCACCGAGTGCAAAGACATTGTCATAGCGCTTGTGCTGTAGTGAATTACGATTTACCTCAACCCAGCCACTAGCGCCGGCGAGTGCGCTTTGTTTAATGACATCCGGTGCGCTCTGTGGCGGTGTGACATGCAGGAAGTCAAATTGCTCTGTAAAGGTGTTTCCGTCTTCATCTGTAAACGTTGCCATTTGACTGGCGCCGTCTACCGCCGTGAGGTTCATGCCAAAATGAGGTGTTGCACCGTAACCAGCGATGACGTTGTCTAACGCTTTGGCATAAAAGGGTACTCCAAACATGGCGCCACCCTGTGTGAAAAAGTGTGACTCGGCAGAGACACCATTGCGACGCCAGTGATCGGCGGCCAGATAGAGAATCTTTTGTGGTGCACCGGCACATTTAATAGGCATTGGCGGCTGGGTGAACAGTGCCCTGCCACCTTTGAAATTATTCACGCACTCCCACGTGTAAGGTGTAAGATCAAAACTGTAGTTGCTGGTAACACCGTTTTTACCCAGTGTTTGTTTGAGTCCTTCTACGACACCCCAATCGAGTTGTAGGCCGAGGGCAACCACTAGTGATTGATATTTGAGTGTGCCGCCAGTCTCAAGTGTTAGCTGGTTATTACCGGGGTCAAAAGCAGTCACTCTATCTCGTATCCATTCAACTCCTTTGGGGATTAAGGGGGCTTGTTCACGCTCTGTTTGCTGCTGTGTCATGATGCCGCCACCCACCAACGTCCAGGCAGGCTGATAGTAATGTTGGTGGGATGGTTCAATCAGGCTTATTTGTAACCCAGGTCGAGCAGACTTTAGAGCTGCCGCCACTGAAATTCCTGCGGTTCCGCCACCGGCAATTACAATTTGACAGTGTTTTGGGTTTGCATTGTTCATGGGCCGTATCCATATACTCAGGGTGGTTGGGCGTTATTTATAAACTAACCTTGTGTTGTCGGTGGTCGTTGTCTATTAGGCGGTTTCAGCAGAGTGTGGTTTTTTTGGAAGTAGCCCAAGATCCCCCGGTGAAAGAATACCGTTGGGGTCGAGTTCATTCTTTAAGCGTTGCAGTAAGCCGGAGTAAGCGCTAAACCCGGTTACTTGCTCGGCGCTCGTTTTACCGCTTTTATACGGCACAATGCCTGCTTTGATCAGGGCGTCTGTACATTGTGTCATCGCTGCATTCGCACCCTCCCATTGCGTGGCCTCGTCATAAAATGACAGAACACCGCCGTGTAAGCCTCGCCGACACATAACAAGTGCAGCCCCAAGGGGGTATTCTGGGTAGTCCTCACGTTGCTTGGCGATGATCCCCATAAAGATACTGAGTTTGTTTGTCGGCAGTGACGACATGAGGATGGAGCAACGAGACATGGCAAAAAAGCCAGCATAGGAGTACCAATAAACTTCATCGGTTCGCAGTTTATTAAAGTAGGCTTCATTAAAGTCGGGGAAATGCTCGCCGCTGTATTTTTCAGCGATAGCCGCTATTTGGGTTTCGTCTTCCTCAATGTGGTGGGCCTCACCTCTAAAATCTATAGCCAGGGCAAAGCCTGGTAAGTTGTTCAGGGGTTTGTCGGGAAATGCCTGAGATATGCGTGTTTTTATGGTGGGAGCCTCGTAAGCACCGCCATACCAGATATTGTTGACTAATTCACGACGTTGTATTTCGAGAATACATTTCTCTACGCTGTCAGCATCGGGAAAGCCATAGCAAGTGGTTTGCCGTGCTGCTGGAAGTGGATGGAGCCACAGTGCCACTGCAACAATAATTCCAAGTGTTCCGTCAGCGCCAATAAACAGCCCGGTGAGATCCGGCCCAATACAATAACGCTGAAAATGGCCTGTGCCAGGGGCAGCAGCACTGCCAGTTTGTACACGGTCGCCATTTGCCAGCACTACCTCAAGACCTGCAACTTGGTCACCCATACTCTGGAACTGAGGTGATCCTGTTCCCAGAGCGTGGGATGATACTGCGCCGCCTACCGTAGCTGAAGGTGCAGTTGAGGGAACAATGCCGACTGTTTGGCCATGGGGGCGCAATGCTTCTAACAGGGCGCCAAAGCGAACGCCGGGCTGACAAAGCACAATGCCTCTCTCAAGGTCGATATCGAGAATACGGTTAAGCCCAGCCATGTCGAGTACAATACCGCCAGCCTGAGGGTTAACACCGCCGGCATACATGTTGGCTCCGCCACGGGCGTAAACGGGCACCCGGTCTTTATTCGCTTGTTTGAGCACATTGGCAACGGCATCCGTGCTCTGTGGGCGTACTACTGCATCGGGCTTGCCGGGAGTGGCCGAGGATGAGTCGCGTCGATAAGTGATGAGGTCTACCGGGTCGGTAAAAAGAGTGATTTCATCCAGCAAACTTAATGAAGCAATGCCTTGTTTTTCTTCCGGCTTATTCATACGTCCTCCGTACCAACAGTGAAAAAGTTGTCGATAAACTCTGCTAGACCATAGACCGGCGGATCGGTGTCAGCTCTGGCCGAAGCCAGATGTGCCACGCAGCGGGGGTCGATTGAGACGAGGGCATCAAGTTTCCCATGGTCGTCTGAATGCGCTTTAGCAACGGCGTCATTAATTCGTGCCCGAGCCATATCTGCACTAGAGATTGGCTGCGTTGAAGGCATGCCACCGCTAGCTCCGCAACATAAGGCATAACGGGAGGTGGGCACTCCGCCATTGACGGTGACGCCAAGTTGAGAGAGAACCTTGTATAATGCTTGATTATCATTGTCGCTTGCAGACTGGAACTGTGAGGTCATTGTAGCCTGACAGCTTTCAATACAAGCGACATGGGGTAGTGTGTTTTTGCTAGAGAAGCTCAGTTGCTTGTCGTTCAGTACTGCACTAAGCCAGGTAACAAATGATGTGTGGTTCGATGAATCGGCGAGGCTATTGGCACACTCGCAACCAGAAGTCAGCAAGATGTCGTAGTTGC
>QNFO01000078.1 GCA_003646355.1 Gammaproteobacteria bacterium | reverse complement strand
CCTGTGCACAGCTCGGTTGAGGTAAAAAGATGAGCAGCCAGCAACAAGAGTGGCTCGCACTTACCGTGGTCTTTTTAGTCGCGGGTATTTCCATCTTTCGCTGGTTAAAGAAACGCCGACAGGGTGGCAGCGGCTGCTCCCATTGCGAATCAAACTGCGATAGCAGCGACAAAACAGAACGCTAATAACCCTACAGCTTAGAAAATGCGCCAACTGACTACTGAGAAAAGCGCTCGCAAAGGCTTACTAAAGACGGTTACGGCGCGGGGGGAGTCTCAGGCTTACGAGGCGCTGCAAACCATAGCATCACCGGGGCGACAACCGTTAAACCCGCAGCCACCCACATCATTAATTGGTAGCCCCCCGACCAGTCGTAAAGCGCCCCGCCCAACCAGGAGCCCATGGCTCCACCCATCGCGGAGAATAGCGATAAGGTGCCAAAAATACTGGGGAAGCGTGGCCCAGCGAATAAGTCCCGAGCAACGGCGGGGATAATCGGCGCATTCACCGAATAACCAATACCCACTAAAAAGGCAAAAGCAAAGGGCATCAACAGCCCCGGGACGCTGCCTACCAATGCCAGCGCACCCAGTGAAAAGAGAATGAAAACCAGGCCGCCGGTAAAGGCCAACTCACGACCCACTCGGTCGGATAAGGCACCCCACATCATTTTACCGGGGATGCTGGTGACACCAATAATGCCAACAATGATCGAGCCCATCGTTTTCGCGACCCCGTGATCCACCATAAATGCGAACTGATGCATGATCAGTAACTGTGAGAGACAGCCACCGGCAAAAAAGGCCAGCACCGCAAAGCGGAAACTACGTGAGCGCACGGCGGTTGCCACCGTCCAATCATGAGTGGGAATAACAGGGTCAGCTTGCGGAGAAGCATTGGCAGCCCCCCTGCCCTGCGACCGACGAGTAGAGTCTTCGCTAACGGGCGGCTCACGCAAAATAAAGAAAGCAGCCGGCAGAATTATCAGCACCACCAGCGCCGCAAGCACCTGAAAGGCCAGGCGCCAGTCATGATTTTCGATCACCATATTACTTAGCGGAACAATGGTGAAAATACCGACACCAATACCGGCGGTGACAAAACCCAGGGCCGTACCGACTTTATCGGGAAACCATTTTTCAGTGAGAATCACCGACGGCACCCAACCGCAGGCGGCCAGGCCAACGGCGCTAAGCACCCCAAAGGACAGATACAACTGCCACCATTCATTAACCTGCGAGGTTAATAAAAGCCCGACAGCCATCACCACTGAACCCGACATCATCAGCCGTCGCGGGCCGAAAACCTCAACCAGCCGTCCAGCAAAGGGGCCGAATAGCCCGTGACTAAGAATAAACACCGACATGGCACCGGCAGTCACTGAGCGCGACCAGCCGAAGTGCTCGATCAAAGCGACCAGAAAAACCGAATAGGAATACCAGATGCCGTAGAGCAAACCCAGGGTCAAAAACAGGGTGACAATAACAATACGCCCATGACGCGAGGAATGGGGTTCGCTCAAGTATTACTCCAACTATTTACGGGTGGCCATTGAAAAGCAAACGGCCGCTTATGTGCGCGGCCGTCAAAGAGAACTCGCAGTCATTATACGTCAGCTGAATAGATTACCGGGGCAACTAAGATTGCTTGATCGTACAGGGCACTTCTACGTTGGCACGCCCATGATAGGCCCGCAGTCGGCCCGTGTTGTTTTTATAGCAGAGTAAAAAGTGAACTAGGCGAGTAAGTGATCATTGTCTCGAAAGGCTGGGAGCACTTGTAGAAGATTAAACTCTACCGGCCCATAGGCCGGGCTTAAAAACCAGCCAGGCAGCGCTTTACCAGGCTTCGACGAGGACTTATAAATGATACAAGACGCCCACGTATGGGCAACTTGAAAGAACACATACCGTCACGAGCCTTTCAGCCATCGTGACATGGTGTGTATCGCTAGCTACTCACAGATCCAGATTACGCTTTAAAACGTTTGCCGATGTAATAATTCGAGTAGTGCGATAAAGCTCAGGGTGTTTATCGCTGTCTGTGTAACGCATTGGCTCGCCTGATGTTCGGCTAACAAACCAGGAGATTTCTGGGCGAGGCGAACCTAGCTCCTTTTTAAACGCTTGCGGTGTAATATTTAAGGCCTTAGCCGCCGCATCGAAGGTGCAGCGTGTTTTTACTTTGTTGATGTACTCAACGACTACGGTAGTTTTATCTTCCACGACAAGACACTCCTTATAAAGTTAACGCCCAGAGCAGTTCTTGTTAGCCGCAGCGTATTGTTAAATTAGTTCCAATCTACCATTCTACAATAAAATACACATTCCATTTTAGGTTTTGTTCACACATTCTATTTTTCAGCCTCAAGATAACGCTATTTCGGCTTAGCTATACCCCGTATTCAAAAAACCGAATGGCTTGAGCCGTCATAACCCTGCCCCCTAAAAGGCGATTCGGCAGGCCCCCTCACCCACTTGCTGGATGTATTGTGGGTTTTCGACATCCGCCTCAATTTTATGAATGAGCGAGGCAACATGGATTTCAACGGCGCGAATTTCAGTATTCAAATAACGTGGATAACCCCATATTTGATTGAGTAATTCATGAGCTTCAACGGTTTTGCCCCTCTGTTCGCAGAGGTATTGCAGCAGACGAACCTCACGCTGTGTAAAGGCAATCTTCCCTTGCGGACACTGTCCCGATGCATTTGCCGTATCGATAGTGACCTCGCCAATTTTTATCGTCTCGGTGAGTCCCGTTTTATTCTGCAAGCGAGTGCGGCGCAATAAGGCTTTAGCCCGCTGCACCAGATCAGTATAAGCGAAGGGCACGCTGCTGTAATCGTCGGCACCCAATGTCATGAGACCCTGATTACAGGAGTCAGCGGTGAGCATAAAAATCACTTGGCCGGGATGCTGGCAACGAATGCCGGCACATATCTCGAGGGCATTGAGACCTGCCGCTCTAGCGTCGATAAGTACCAGGTCGAAGTCACCACTGCGGGCTTTTTCATAGCCGACAGCGATATTGTCTGTGGCCTCAACATCAAAGTGGTGGTGTTCGAAAACGGAGACCAGGCCCTGACGGACATTCTCTTCGTGCTCAATGATGATTATCTTAAAGCGCTCTTCCATACCTCACTTCCCTTTTTATTATTTTGCAGGCAGCCGGAATAAAGATGCTCTGCTATTTCGAATGGTCAATCAATCGGGCGCAGGGTATTCGAGCACTTCACAAATGTGCCTGAGCTGCCCTTTAATCCACAGGGGGTTTATTGCACCCCAGTCGTTAATTTTATAACCACCATCTTTTTTAGCACCGACAAATTCACAGCTTATCGCCAACTCTTCGAGTGCGGCAATGGTGTCTTGCGCCGTGCGGCGTGGCATACCGGTGAGCTGGGTAATTTGCGGCACGGTATTAATGCCCACACTAATCAGGTGGGCGACATAGAGGCGGCGGTAGAAACTGGTTTTAGTTTTGCTGTGTGTCATGGCTCTTTAAAAAGTGAGTTGCTTTAAATGCAAAACCCGGAGGCAATATGTATTGGCTCCGGGTTTTGTCACAGTACTGCTAGCCTTAAGGTAAATGGCCTTAAATCAAAGGTGCCAACTTAAATAACTGCATCGACCAGGGCATTAAGCGTGGCACTGGGGCGCATCAGTTTTTCAACCTTGGCATCGTCTGGCTGGAAGTAACCACCCATGTCGACAGGGTTACCCTGACAGGCGATAAGCTCATCGGTAATTTTTTGCTCGTTAGCCGTAAGCCCCTCGGCCAATTTAGCAAAGCTAGCGGCCAACTCAACATCGTCCGTTTGCGCAGCGACGGCCTGAGCCCAGTACATGGCCAGGTAGAAGTGACTACCTCGGTTATCGAGCTCACCTACTTTACGCGAAGGCGACTTGCCGTTAGCAAGGAATTCGCTGGTGGCCTGGTCAAGTGTCGTCGCCAGAATAGCGGCTTTCTTATTGCCGGTTTTAATGGCGAGGTCTTCAAGGGAAACACCAATCGCCAGAAACTCACCGAGGGAGTCCCAACGCAGGTGATCTTCCTCTTCAAACTGCTGCACGTGCTTGGGCGCTGAGCCACCGGCTCCTGTTTCGAACAGTCCACCACCGGCCATCAATGGCACGACAGAGAGCATTTTGGCACTGGTTCCCAGCTCGAGAATGGGGAACAGATCGGTCAGGTAATCACGCAACACATTGCCGGTAACAGAGATGGTATCTTTGCCCAGCTTGAGACGCTCCATAGTATAGCGAATGGCGCGGTCGGGCGGCAGGATGGAGAGACGTAGACCTTCGGTATCGTGGTCCTGCAGATATTTCTCAACCTTTTTCACCATTTCTGCATCATGACCACGACGCTCATCAAGCCAGAAAATAGCCGGCATGCCGCTGGCACGGGCACGGGTAACAGCCAGTTTCACCCAGTCTTGAATCGGTGCATCTTTGGCCTGGAACATACGCCATACGTCACCGGCTTCAACATTTTCATGCTCGAGCCAAACCTTACCTTCGCTATCGACCACACGCATGGTGCCGTCGGCTGGTAGGGTAAAGGTTTTATCGTGGGAGCCGTATTCTTCAGCTTTTTGTGCCATTAAACCAACGTTGGGCACGGTGCCCATCGTCGTGGGATCGAAGGCATCGTGGTGCTTACAGAAGTTAATCACTTCCTGATAAATAGTGGCATAGCAGCTATCGGGGATAACCGCTTTAGTGTCTTCAAGCTTGCCGTGGGAATCCCACATTTTGCCGCTGTCGCGAATCATCGCCGGCATGGAGGCATCGACAATAATGTCGCTGGGCACGTGCAGGTTGGTAATGCCTTTATCGGAGTTAACCATGGCCAGCATGGGGCGCGTTTCGTAGCACTGACGTAAATCGGCTTCGATTTCAGCACGCTTAGAATAAGACAGCTTGTCGATCTTGCGCAGCGCTGCACCCAGACCGTCGTTGGGATTGATACCCAAGGCGTCAAATTCTTCGCCATGCTTTTCCCACGCATCTTTAAAATAAACGGTGACGGCATGACCAAAGACGATGGGGTCAGACACCTTCATCATGGTGGCTTTTAAATGCAGGGAGAAGAGCAGGCCGGCATTGCGAGCACCTTCCATTTCTTCATCGAGAAACTTACGCAGGGCCCTGGTGCTCATAAACTGGGCGCTGACAACTTCAGCATCCTGCACGGGGACTTCTTTTAAGACAGTCACTTTGCCATCTTTTTCGTGCAGCTCAATTTTCAGCGTAGTTGCGTGATCCATGGTGCAGGAAATATCGCTAGCGTAAAAATCGCCGCTGCGCATATGGGCCACGTGAGTGCGCGAAGCCTGACTCCATTTGCCCATGCGATGGGGATTATTACGGGCGAACTCTTTAACGGCACCCGGG
This sequence comes from Gammaproteobacteria bacterium, assembly GCA_003646355.1. The sequence continues at coordinate 808 of QNFO01000078.1, read as the reverse complement.
GCACGGCGGTCAGAGTTACCTTCACGCAAGACGGGGTTTACCGCACTACCCAGCACACCAGCGTAGGCAGCCTGAATAGCAGACTCATCATCATTCGCAGGACTTTCTGGATAGTCAGGAATGTCATAGCCTTTACCCTGAAGCTCGGCGATAGCGGCCTGTAGCTGAGGAATAGAAGCACTGATATTAGGTAGCTTAATAATGTTGGCGTTGGGGTCTTGCGTCAGCTCACCGAGAACTTTTAGTGCGTCGGGCACTTGCTGGTCAGCACTGAGCTTATCGGGGAAAGTAGACAGGATGCGTGCAGCCAGTGAAATATCACTGGTTTCAACCTCCACGCCCGCAGCGGTAGTAAAGGTTTTGACAATAGGGAGCAATGAATGTGTTGCCAGTGCTGGTGCTTCGTCGGTAATGGTGTAAATAATTTTCGATGTGGTCATGCTACCCCCAGATTTATTGTTTGGATAAGTATGCGCCAACTAGAAGCGAGCAGATACTCATCAGACTACGAATTTTGCGCTGCACATATTACAGAAAGACGAAGACAATTTATAGGTTGTAAAAAAACAACAGGCCTAAATACCGCTAAATAAAAGGTGCATATCCTAATAAACAGCCACTCTCTGCCAAGAATCAGGATTTTAAGTACCCACAAAATAGCCCGCGCTGTAATCAAACTACCAAATCAAGCGACTTCAATGCGACAGACTTTCATCCCGAACAGACCATTACGCTGCTAACGCCGCCAAAACAAGCTGTTAACAAAACCCCACCGTACAGCTGGTCAGCGGGACTATATACATCACTT
>QNFO01000077.1 GCA_003646355.1 Gammaproteobacteria bacterium | reverse complement strand
CATTGTCGGTGTCGAGACCTGTCATTTCCAGATCAATCCAGATTAAATTAAGATCGTTCATTTTCTTCCTTCTTCTGATTTTCACGGGCTTTGTCGATAATATTTTCCAGCGATTTGATGCGCTCACCGGCCTCTTGAATGCGACTATTAATTTGCAACTGACTTTCTTTATCGGCACTTTCCAACGCAGCTTTATGTTCTACGATAAGCGCTTTCAAACTAGCCACATCGTCGAATAGCACTTGGATTTTTGCAACTTTCCCCGCCTTATCAAAAATTTTTGACTCGGGCGACACCTCTTTACCGTCATCAACATTGGCCCGCTTAGGGGCGGCACTAAACGTTTGCGCTGCCGGTAACTGACGTTGATTCATAAAGTTAGGAGACACAATCTCAATGCCCGCTGAATGCAACTGATCGAGCACCGCTTTTCTTAGGCGGGTACGCTGCGTTAACAGGTGATCGACATCGGTACAAATGCCCCCTGCTTTATAAACGATGGAAAAATCCCCGAGGGTGAGAATCTGCACGAAGGGCTCACTCAAGCCTGCGTCCAGAGTCGCCTGTTTTAACAGGGGCTCTACCCGATGCCAGGCGATGTCATAACCAAGAGATACTTCACAGGAAGTAAATGTGCCCGACGAGCGCACCACGGTCAGAGGGTTTGTCGCCAGATAGAGGTTGGGCAGTGTAATCAGATCCCGCTCCTGGGATTGGATTTCTGTATGAAACAGACCGCTCGCTGTCACTCGCCCAAAGTGCTCGCCGACACGAACGAAGTCACCGTGCCTAAAGCTTTTCACCGAGCGCAGCATAAAGCCCGCCATGGCATTAGAAACAAACGTCGTCGACGATAAAGCAAAAACGCCAGTAAAGACCAGGCCCAGCAAACTCAATAAGTCACCCTTTGTTGATTCGCCAACAGGCAGTGTGAGAACCAACAGGATTAATGCGACGACAGTTAAGATCAGCAAGATAAGCTGTCGCGCCAAGGACGACACCCCTCCTTCTTTGCGCCGGATCAACAACCAGTGCGTCACCCACAAAACGAAGGCACAGGCAGCGAGCATCGCCAACAGGGGTAGATAAAGCCGGAAAGTGTCTAACTCAAGTCCAAACAAGGGCCGGGGGCCTCCATATCATCGCCCAACATTATGCTATATGCTTGGCCGCACTGACAGCACCGGGAATTGGGAGGGCATGGCAAAACGTAAAATCACCGAACAGCAGCAACGTCGCATTCGCCGCAGGCATTCCAGCAGTATCAATAGTGCAGAAAAGGCTCAGCGTGGGGAAAAGCTCTTGCAATCCGGTGAGCTCGGCCCTGAACAGAGTGGTCTTGTCAGTACGCGCTACAGCAACCAGGTTGATGTCGTCACCTCCCCTACTTCGCCACCGCAACGTTGTTATCTTCGTTCCAATTTAGAGTCGGTCGTTACCGGCGATAATGTCATTTGGCGCCCGGGCGAACCCTATGGCGTGGTCTCTGCCGTTCTACCCCGAGAGACACAGCTTGATCGCCCTGACAGCCGAGGCAAGCTCCGGCCTGTCGCTGCAAATATTGATCGCATCGTTATTGTTATTGCCTCCGAACCAAGGCCTCATGCTAATTTGATTGATCGTTATCTCATTGCCATTGAGCACCGCGGTATTCAGCCCATTCTGCTACTCAATAAAATCGACCTCGCCTCCGATAACAAACAGCTCGCCACTGATCTCGCTAAGGTCTACGCTGAACTAGGGTATCAGGTGATAGAAGTCTCAGCCCAATCGAGCCACGGTATCGACCAGCTAAAAACCGCACTACAACAGCACACGAGCGTATTTGTAGGGCAGTCCGGTGTGGGGAAATCATCCCTCATTAATACCATATGTCCTGCCGCAGAGGCTGCAATCGGTAGTCTTTCTGAGGCTCACACCAAAGGCCGCCATACCACCACAACCGCGAATTTATTCTTCCTCCCCGAAGGTGGCCAACTGATCGATTCACCGGGGATTCGAGAGTTTGGACTCATTCATCTTAACGAACACGATATCGCCCAGGGCTTTATCGAATTCCTGCCTTATCTTGGCCATTGTAAATTTCGCGATTGTAGCCATCAGAATGATCCGGGATGTGCGCTGCAAGACGCACTTCAAGCAGGTAAAATATCCCCACAAAGGATGCAGAGCTACCAGCTGATTAAGAAAAGCCTAACAAGCGATTAATAGCGCAAGGTAGGCATGTCGTAACACCAGACAACTCCCGACAACTTATTAGAACCCAAGCCTATGCAAAGTTACACCGACAAGCTTTTCTGTCTATTCCAAAAAGTAGTGCCGCAACATAAATTGTCGCGCCTGATAGGCAGAGTCGCTGAAGCCAAAACCCCCTGGCTTAAAAACAGGCTGATTCATCAGGCTATCCGTACCTATAAAATTGATCTCTCCATAGCTGAGCGTGAGCATGCTGAGCAATACCTTACTTTTAATGATTTTTTTACACGCTCACTAAAACCCAGTGCACGTCCAATATGCTCACAGGCCGACACAATTATCTCCCCTGCCGATGGGATTCTCAGTCAGTTTGGCCAAATACATAATGAGCAATTTATTCAGGCGAAGGGACAAAGCTATACAACAAGTCGCTTGCTAGGCGGCGATAACGCGCTGGCCACAGAATTTTCAGGCGGCAGCTTTGCCACCATTTATTTATCCCCCAGCGATTACCACCGAGTGCATATGCCCTGGGCTGGGAAACTGCTTGAAACGCGATACATCCCCGGCAAATTATTTTCGGTTAATCAAACAACGGCTAACGGCATTCCCGAGCTGTTTGCAAAAAATGAACGCTTAATTTGTATTTTTGAAACAAGCCGAGGGCAAATGGCTGTTATTTTAGTCGGTGCCATGCTGGTCGCAGGAATAGAAACCTGCTGGCAAAATCACTATTCACCAGCCACACAGGCTAGCGTAAGCTTTTCAAAAGAAGTGGTAAATCTGGACAGAGCCGATGAACTCGGCCGCTTCAAGTTTGGTTCAACCGTTGTGCTTTTGTTTAATGAATCACTGACGTTCAACAAAGAACTAAGCAACGGTGATAAGATTTTAATGGGCGAGCCACTGACCCTCAGCTAACACCTAGGTTAATTTAAAACCGATATTAATGGCGTTGTAGCCAACCCGAAAACAAACCTTTGGAGCCACCTAATTCCTTCGTAATAAATAGGTGTGCAATTTTTGAAAGATCGACATCATAGCCTCCAGGCTCAAGATCCCTTGCTATCGCAACACGATCGATCAAACCCTTATCCTCGTTACCGACAAGCACGTCCCGTGTTTTCTCATCATCTTTTAGATCGACAACAATAACGGCAGCGGTGAGATCGGTGTCTTCACGGCCCAGGACTGCAACTTTAGGTGTCAGCCTCGACTTAGGGTGCTGCTCAGTCACAACACCGATATCACCCGTCGTCAATTCAACCAGGGTACCCGTTGGATACAGGCCTATCGATTGAATAAAACTAACTACAAGGTCATCGGAGAACTGCTTGTCTCGCATGCCATACAACACACCAACAGCACGTGATGGTGCTAATGGCTCTGATCCATCTCGCGAATAACAAATACTATCGTAGGTACTCGCAATCCCAGCGATTCGCGCCAATAAGGGTATTTTCCCACCGGCTAGCCCCTCAGGGTAACCACTTCCGTCATTACGCTCTGTTTGATAACGCACCACAGAAATAACGCGTGGTTCTATCTGGCGGGTCTGTCGAAGTAAATCCACACCGTAAGTAACATGCTTACGGTATTCTCTCTCTTCTGCTTCGCTTCTATTCTCTTTACGCAGCAATCTATTTGAAAGCTTTGCCTTGCCAATATCCTTCAACAATGTCCCCATGCACAAGACATCAATCTCATCTTTAGGCATACCAACATAGCGAGCAAACTGCACAGCCCATAAGGCAGAACGCAAGCTATGGTCATAACTACGCTCATCTTGCTCACGCAGGCGCACCAGCCAGGTAAAAGCATCGGGGCATCGCAGCACGCTTTCAACCATATCGCCCACACTTTCTTTCAAACGACCATAGTCAACCGTCCTACCGCGACCCATTTGCTTAACAACCAGTGTCAGGGTGCCCTTTAATCGACCGACGATCTTTTTTGCCTGCACAGCTTCTTTGCGTAGAGCCGTACGTGTTTCATAAAAACCTTTACGGACAACAATAGGAGCCGCTGCAGTTTGCTCCTTATTCTTCTTCATGGCCTTAGCACCAATTCGAGCTGTGGACCTACCCAATGGCTGGTACTTTATGTTCTTTTGCTGAGAGGAAGTCACAGGCGGAGCTACAGAGTCGAGGGGTGCCCGACCTTTCTGAATATCAATAAATACGTGATTACAATAGTTTTGTAACTGAATAATTTCTCGGGGTGATCGAAGATAAAAACCCTGAAGGGTAAATGGTGATTGAGACCAGGGGCGGTCAAGGCGCGAGATATACATCCCCAGCACAAGACTATCGACTTCTACTTGAATTTGTTTAATGGCCATGATTCACGCTCTCGTACTCTTGTCTATTCATTGGTCGTAAATGAACAATGTAAAAATGTCTGCAAGTGACGAAGAAGGTCAGTTGCTGTCATCAAGAGTAATACCACCCCGATTATTTACAAGATGGTATAGGTAATCGGTTTAAATTCGCGATAAACGTTTACGGCTTTTGCGTCTACTGATGATACTTCACAGATAAAGTGTGAACTGCGTCAATAAATGCCGCAGCATGATTGGGATCAATATCGGGGGTAATTCCGTGTCCTAGATTAAAGACATGCCCCTCACCTGAGCCAAATCGACCAAGGATAATCTCCACTTCGTTTTCGATGACTTGTGTAGAGGCTCGGAGAACAGCCGGATCCATATTGCCCTGTAAGGCAACCCGATCTCCAACTCGCTGACGGGCAGCGCCAATATCTTGCGTCCAGTCCACACCGATAGCATGACAACCACTATCGGCAATCGACTCAAGCCAGCCGCCGCCATTCTTAGTAAATAAAATAACGGGGACCTCGCGGCCCTCCGCTTCTTTCGTTAAACCAGCAACAATTTTTTCCATGTACTTCAGGGAAAACTCGCGATAGGCCCTATCACCTAGCACCCCACCCCAGGTATCAAAAATCTGTACCGCCTGGGCGCCAGCTGCGATTTGGGCATTGAGGTAGTCGATTACTGACGCAGCCAGTTTTTCTAACAATACATGTAGCAATTCGGGCTTGGTATAGAGCAGTGTTTTTATCTTGGCAAAATCTTTACTGCTACCGCCCTCGATCATATAAGTCGCTAATGTCCAGGGGCTACCAGAGAAGCCGATTAATGGCACGCTGCCATTGAGTTCACGACGAATCAGGCGCACAGCATCGAGCACATAGGGAAGATCTTTAGCGGTATCGATGACCGGTAGAGCCTCAATGGCTTGCGCCGTATCAGCCGTTTTGCGAAAACGCGGGCCTTCACCCTCTTCAAAATAAAGCCCCAGACCCATGGCGTCGGGAATGGTCAGAATATCGGAGAACAGGATGGCCGCATCCAGCGGAAATCGCTCCAGTGGCTGCAGGGTGACCTCACAGGCCAATTGAGGATTTGTGCAAACCGACATAAAATCGCCAGCTTTTGCCCGCACGGCACGGTACTCAGGCAGATAACGCCCAGCCTGACGCATCATCCACACCGGTGTTGCATCGACGGGCTGTCGCAATAGTGCTCTTAAAAAGCGATCATTTTTTAATTCAGACATTGAGATAATCCAGTATTCCTTCGGCGGCCTGACGGCCTTCCCAGATTGCTGTTACCACCAAATCAGAGCCTCTGACCATGTCACCCCCGGCAAAGACCTTGGCGTTCGAGGTTTGAAACTTATACTTTTGTTCTTCGGCCGCAGTGACACCACCCCAGCTATTAACGGCAATATCATGCTCAGTGAACCAGCTGGCCGGACTCGGCTGAAAGCCAAAGGCAACGAGAACGATGTCAGCCGGAATAACTTGCTCACTGCCGGCGATAGGTTCGGGGCGACGGCGGCCATTTTCATCGGGCTCACCGAGGCGAGTTTCAACCACTTTAATACCCGTAACACTACCCTCGCCAACGATTTCTATGGGCTGGCGATTAAACAGAAACTCCACCCCTGCCTCTTTAGCGTTGGCCACTTCACGACGTGAACCGGGCATATTCGCCTCGTCACGACGATAAACACAACTCACACGGCTAGCGCTCT
>QNFO01000076.1 GCA_003646355.1 Gammaproteobacteria bacterium | reverse complement strand
TCGGCAAAGCTGATTTGATCCATGTTCTTGTCCCCGAGAAGAGTGAATCTATTTTAATGGATTACTCGGACTTATTCAGAGGTTCCCTAGTGATTCTCAGCAAAATACGACGCGGCAAAAGCACACCTTTTTCAGCCTACTCGGCGGCACCAAGGTGGGTTATCGGCCACTACCTACAGCAGAGACCATTCAGCAGTCGGAGGTTATCGTTCGCGGCCATATCGTTTCAATTTCTGCAGGACGAACCCTTTATCCCAACAATGGTTTTTCACACCGTATTAATCAAGATAGTGGTATCCCGTTCGCTGAAGGGCCCCTATACGGCAAGTGATTTTGTTTACTTTGAATACCTGCTAATGGGCATTCCAGTAAACTATCTCAATAAAAATAAATACAAAGAAGAGATGCTGGTCTTATTGAGAACACCTACATGGGATAGTTCAGCCTACACGATGGTTGCTTCGAAAGAGGGTTTAATGCACGAAGTTGACACCCTCTATAGACTGACAAGCCAACGGACATTATTGATTGAAGAGCAGGTCGACATCAAAGGAGGAATCCGTGTTTCACAACCCATCGATGAAATGAGACCATTATTTATTGGCCAATCATTTGCCCAACTGGAAAAAGAAATATCGGCTTTATCTACAAGTGATTGATTTGATCTAGACATTCAAAACGGCTAAAAACATCAACATAAATTTTGAAGAAGCGCTGTAGAAATAGCTTACAGAAACAAACCCCTGGCTATATCACCCCTTTACTACCGAGTCGCTCGATACTCTCTTCGCTATAACCCAACTCACGCAATATATCGGGGCCACTGGCACCGGGCTCAGGGCCAATGTGGGCGGGCACTTTATCGGAGCCCTCTACCCAAAAAGGGCTATTAACCGCCTGACCTCGGCCAAAATTGTGGCCTTCGACATCTATCAGCATATCGTTGGCCACAACCTGGGGGTCATCAATCACCTCTTCCATTGTTGCCAATACGCTGAAGGTTAGTTTTTCAGCCTGCAGGCGCTCGCGCCATTCAAACAAATCCCGGGTAAGAAAAGTTTCCGCCAAAATAGGGGCGAGTGATTTTGCATTGGCATTGCGCTGCTTAATATCAATAAAACGCGGATCGGTGAGTAGATCATCCCGCTCCAAAGCCTTGAGCAGACCCGGCCAATGTTTGTTCTGGTGTAAAAGGACCAACAATATCCAGCGCCCATCTCGAGTTTGATAATGATTGAGCAAGGCATTCGTTGGCTGTTGTAAGCTTGGATTTTCCACTGCACCGCCACCGGCCAGAATACAAGATAGGGAACTGGAAGCCGTCCACAAGCCATTGGCCAGCAAACTGCTATGCACCTTGCCACCGCGCCCCGTGATCGTTCTTTTATAAAGACCGGTCATGACGGCGGCGTACATGGTCATGGCACTGGGATGATCACCCATGCCCGGCGAAGACATGCAGGGCTCGCTGTTGGCCGTATGCACGGTATCCATTAGACCCGAGCGCGCCCAATAGGCCGTGGCATCAAAACCCGGCGCGCTAGCCTCGGGGCCTTTTTCACCAAAGCCAGTAATTTGGCCGTAGATTAAGCGCTCATTTTCGGGAGCGAGATCTTCATAGCGAATCTTTAGCCGCGCCAGCACATCGGGGGGAAAGTTAGTGATTAATATATCCGCCTCTCGCACCAGCTGTAATAAAATCTCTCGACCCTCTGCCGATTTCATATCGAGGCCAATGCTGCGTTTATTACGGTTGTCCTGCTGCCAAATATAGCCGAACTCAAGAGGCATAAAGGGTGGTGCTTTATGGGCATAGCGTAGGGGATCACCGCGCCCTGGCGCCTCAATTTTAATCACATCCGCACCAAAATCAGAGAGGATGGCAGCACTGCCCGGACCAAATATATAGGTCGCGATCTCTAATACTTTGATGCCTTTTAATAGCGGTTCTGACTCATCCATTGTATCGACCCTATAAAATCACAAGCAATTTAAATCCGTGTCTTCATTTACCCTGCTTCATTCTTTCTTTTAAATCAGCAAAAGGGTTAAAGGTGGCCGCCGCAACTTCACTCGTTTCACTACTGCCGTAGCGAATAAAATCAACGAACTTGGTGTGCTCTTCGTCGTGGCAGTAAATGCACAGTAATTCCCAGTTGCTGCCATCAGAGGGGTTATTGTCGTGGTTGTGATCGCGGTGGTGAACCGTTAGCTCGCTCAGGTTTGTGCGAGTAAATTCCCGAGTACAGCGCCCGCAAATCCAGGGGTAAAGCTTGAGTGATTTCTCCCGATAACCCTTCTCGCGTTTAGCAATATAAACCCGCTGTTCGGCGAGATGTTTATCTAGTTTGCTTGAAGCCATTTTTTATCCACCTTGTATTTACGCTACCGCTGCATTCAGAGAATTATTGAGAGAGACCTCAGAAAGTAGGCCACTGCAGACTTGATTGCGCCCGGCATCTTTCGCCTGATAGAGATATTTATCGGCGGCAGAGATCAACTCATCCAGAGACTTATTACCCTGATCATTTTCAGCAACACCAAGACTTACTGTCAACACCAGCCTTTGCAAAGGGTCTGGCAGGGGCATAACCGCAACTTTCTCACGCAAGCGCTCAGCAATAGCAAGGGCTGTATCACAAGGGGTTTCGGGTAAAAATATAACAAACTCCTCCCCTCCCCAGCGCGCCAGAATATCCCCCGAGCGAATCTCCGTACTCAACACATCGGCGATTCGCACCAGAATTTCGTCACCCTGAGCATGACCAAAGCGATCGTTGATGCCTTTAAATCTGTCCACGTCCAGCAAAATTGCCGACATCGATCGCCCCTTCCGCAAGCCAACATCCCAGGCGGGATTTACCAACTCATAAAATGCCCGTCGATTATTAATCGACGTCAAGGGGTCGAGTTTCGATAATATTTCTGCCAGTAATTTCTCTTCCTGAACGATGCGGAATTTATCGGCAAGGGCCATTGCCAGTAAAATAGCGTCGGCCATCATGCCAAATTCGACGGCGCGATAAGCCAGAGTGCTATAGGGCATTAAGCCCCAAACTGCCATTGCCGTGATAGAAGAGGCCGTAACATGGGTAATGGAGCCGATAAGAAAGTATTTGGCCGATTGATTACCCTTAACAAATGCCACGGCACCCAGTAGCACCATTAACCCTGAAAACACGAATACCAGTGAAAATGAAAGCAACAAAGCTGAGACCCGACTTCCCACACCAATAGCGATTAATTCAGCGCAGAGAAAACCAGCGCCAATGAGTACAACAACACGATGGAGTTTTGGCAAGGCCTCTTTTGTATCGAGAAAGTGTGTGGCAAACAAAAGGCCAGCGAGAGAAAAGCACATCATTAATACAGGATTTGACCATGCCTGCCAGTGCGGGTAATCCGACCAAAACCACATAAAACCGTGCCCGGTATACGCTATATTCACCGCTAAAAAGGCGCTAATGTAGAGACTGTAATAAAGGTAGCGTGAATTTCTGAGACTGAAAAAAATCATTAAATTATAGGCCAGCAGCGCAAACATACCGCCGTAGACAAAGCCATAACTATAGTTTTCAAAGGTCTCAGCTGCGCCTGCCCTTTTAATATCCTGCAGATAAATAGGCAGCAGCATAGGGTCTGGCGTTTCAACGCGAATAAGGACTGTGCTTATGCCGGGGGAAAAATCGTGATCGAAGGTAAAATAGCGACTCGGCCTGGGCCTTTGAGAATAGGCCAAGCTATCACCAACATGATAAGTCCGCGCGAGCTGCCCATCGTGTAGAAAGTAAACATCTAATTTGTCGAGCCATGAAGTGTGGACAGAAAGGCGTTTAGACAAGGCCGCTTTTTTTACATGACTAAAGTCAAAGCGAACCCACACGGGCCTCGAACCAATGCCAAGACTCAGCGGTAATTTGGTGTCGGCAAAAGCCCCACTTTGATAAAGCGCATTAGCCTCACTCAAGTTCAGCGGTGCACCACTGTCTTCCAGATAAAAAGAAGCCTGGGCAATACCAGTTTCTTGCCCAATGCTAGAAGCTAGCGAATTACTTATCGCAAGGCCGCTCCAGAGGAGTGAAAAAACAGTGGCCAAAATGAGTAACATAAACGGCTGTGCGGGCACCAAAAAATCATCTAGCCAGGTTTTTTCTTTTTTCCCCGCACCAGTTAATCTAGCCTTGAGCAAACAAGAACCCCTTTCTTCCAAAAAGTAATTACAATTTATTTCAAGCGAATTAAGGTAATTTAACTCGCCGCTTCCACCGGACGAACATCAGCCAGCTCTTCATCGGTGAAAATACGTGAGCGAATAATAAAACGTACCCCGAGGGGTATTTCGAGGGAAAAACTAGCGCCCCGCCCTTCGACTACATCGACGATGGTGTGGCAATTTTTATAGTATTCAAACTGATCGGCGTGCATATAAAAGCCACAACCATGGATATCACCGAGGTAGAGATCGCGGCCACCAAGACGAAATTCGCCGGCGAGGTAACACATAGGCGAAGAACCATCACAACAACCACCGCTGAGATGAAACATCAGCTCACCATGCTCGCTACGCAAACGGTCGATCACCTCGGCCGCTGCCTCAGTCACACTTACTCGCTCAACGGGCATGGTAAGCCTCCTGCTTTATCGACAATTCGGCTCGGCACTACGCCGAGCCGTGTTTAAGAGCTTCTTAGAAAAAGCCCAGCTTATTTTTATTGTAGGAAATTAACACGTTTTTAGTGTGGCGATAACCGTTCAACATCATCGCGTGATTTTCCCGGCCAATGCCCGAGTTCTTGTAACCACCAAATGAAGCGCCCGCAGGGTAAACGTGATAGCAGTTGACCCACACACGACCGGCCTGAATGCCACTGCTCATTTTATGTACCTGATGCATGTCGCGAGACCAGACACCCGAACCCAGACCAAACTGGGTATCGTTGGCAATTTCCAGGGCTTCATCTTCATCCTTAAAGGTGGTGACGGCCAGTACCGGCCCGAAGATCTCCTCCTGGAAGATACGCATCTTATTGTTGCCTTTAAAGACGGTTGGCTGAATGTAGTAGCCATTGGGATACTGCGCGTTCTCGTAAACTTCACCACCGGTGAGCAGCTCTGCACCCTCCTGCTTGCCGATATCAATATAGCTCATGATCTTGGCATGCTGATCATTGGAGGCTTGCGCGCCCATCATAGTGGTCAGCTCATAGGGGTCGCCCATGGTAATGGCCTCAATCCGAGCCAGGCACTTCTCCATGAACTTGTCGTAAATACTTTCCTGAATTAAGGCGCGGGATGGACAGGTACAGACCTGCCCCTGGTTCAAGGCAAACAGCACCAAACCTTCGATGGCCTTATCGAGGAACTCGTCATCTTCGTCCATGACACTTTCAAAAAAGATGTTGGGCGACTTACCGCCCAGCTCAGTGGTCACGGGAATAATATTCTCAGCCGCGTACTGCATAATCAAACGGCCGGTGCTGGTCTCGCCGGTAAAGGCCACTTTCTTAACATCGGGGTGTGAGGCCAGGGGCTTGCCACATTCGGCGCCAAAGCCATTCACCACATTGAGCACACCCGGTGGTAAAAGGTCGCCAATAACTTCCATCAACACCAGCAGTGACGCCGGGGTTTGTTCCGCAGGCTTCATAACAATACAGTTGCCGGTAACCAGTGCCGGGGCTATTTTCCAGGCGGCCATTAACAGCGGAAAGTTCCAGGGAATAATTTGCGCAACAACACCTAATGGCTCGTGTACTTCCATCGATACGGTATCGGCATCAATATTCGTCACGCTACCGGCTTCGGTACGTACGCAGCCGCCAAAATAGCGAAACTGGTCAATCACCAGGGGCAAATCGGCACCCAGAGTCTCGCGCATGCCTTTGCCGTTATCACAGGTTTCTGCCATCGCCAGCTTTTCGATATTCTCTTCCATGCGATCAGCGATGCGGAACATCAGCATGCTGCGCTCAGCCGGTGAAGTCTTGCTAAACGTCGCGGCCGCTTCCCAGGCTTTCTCTACAGCCAGGTCGATATCTTTAGCGTTCGACTGGGGGATGCGCGCTATAAAGCTGGCATCAATAGGCGAAGTATTCTCAAAATATTTACCATCAATCGGGGCCACCCACTCGCCGCCAATATAGTTCTCATATTGCTCTTTAAACTCAGCCGTTGATAAGCCATGTTGGATCTCCCACTAACTAATTAACCAGTTTTAGTTTTTCACCCTTAAGGCCTTTTAATTAACTAAGTAAGCCATTCTTGTTCAAAGGA
>QNFO01000075.1 GCA_003646355.1 Gammaproteobacteria bacterium | reverse complement strand
GTGACATCGAGCCCGTGTTTGTCGCAGGTTCGGCTGACTAGTCGAGCGACCCGGTTCGAAACCAGTAGGCCGATCAATAGAATGATCAGCGCGCCTATTAACTGAAAACTATAAGTGACGAAAAAAGTGACGATGAGGTCGTAGATTGCTTTGAACTGGTCGATTTCTTCTGCCATAGAACTTTACTGTGTCAGTAATATTTGCTTTCGAGTATAAGGCTAATCACCCCTAAGGCCTACGTTGATTATTGCCGTTGGTCATAAGTGCTTGTTTACAGGTGCTTAGCGCCAGTACTGCATTCAGCAAATTCTGGTTTGATACGTAAATTTCCCGATTGATATTAAACAAGGTGGGCAGGGTGATTTCACTGTGCTGGCTGTGTGAATAGTTGATCATTTGCTGGTGAAGAAAATCATGGGAGTGTGCCAGTGCAGACTTGATAGTGCTGACAGCGTCATCGGCCCAGTCGTTTGCGGGTTTTTCCAGCAGTGCGGTGATTTTGGGGTAAATGCTCAATATGTCGGTATCTATCTGTCTAAGCAGTCGCTGGGTGGGGGCCTGATGGCGTAAGTTTATTAAATTGTCTTTGATATCTTTCAGGCTTTTGGCGCTATAGCTGGCGTTGCGCGCGGCATCCAGCAATTCAGACAATATTGTTTCTTCCGTTTCGCTGAGGCTCTCGGCAGGTAGTTTGTGACTGTAATTTTGCAGCTGCGCCTCGTGGGTCTTGATGTCGGCGTATTGCTCGTCAAAAGTCAGGGGCTCACTGAGCAGGCGATTGTTTATACGCTTTACTTCTTCTCCGTCCAACAGCGTTTCGCTGGGTAACTTTAAAACGCGCAGGTTTATCAGCAAGGCTTTAATGATCAACTCATGGGTGTCCTGTGCAATGGCACGCAGTGCCGCCTCTGGCACAGTGGGTGGCACCAGGTTTATGTGGCTACAACCGAGGCTACTGGTTGAGGTAAAGCGCTGTTCAAGCCAGTGGGCAAAGGGTTTTGTGAAGGGCAGAAACAACACAATGCCCATCAAGTTAAATAGCGAATGGAAACACACCAGTGCATACATGCTGTCGTCGATACCGAGCGTTACGGTGATAAAAGCCAGCAGGGGGATGAGCAGCAAAAAGGCACTGACATCGGTGCCCAGGTTGAAGATAAAATGACTTAGGGCCACGCGTTTTGCATTTGTTGAACTTTTTAATGAACCCAGTAGCACCGTGCTCGTCGTGCCCAGGTCGGAGCCAATGGCAATCGCAGCGGCATTCGACAACGGTATTATGTCGGCGTGAACGGCGCTGAGAATAATCACCATGGTGGCGGAGCTGGATTGCACCAGCGCGGTAAATACGATGCCGCCAATAAAATAAATGATCAGGGGATAATCGCTAAACCAGGCCTCATCAACTTGCGCACCGAGAAAAGACATGCTGTCTTTCATCCAGGTAAGCCCCAATAAAAGCAGGCCGAGGCCGAATATCAAAGAGGCCTGGTGGTAGCGGGAGGATTCGTTTTTAAAGGTGACGTAAGTGAGTGAACCGAGGGCAATTAATACCAGCGCGTATTCACTCATGTTTAATTTGAAGCCAATGGCGGTGACCAGCCAGCCTGTCAGCGTGGTACCGAGGTTGGCACCAAAAATAATGCCCAGCGCATTGCGCAGGGGCAAAATGCCAGAGCCCACAAAGGCCAGTACAAACAGACCGACCAGAGAGCTGCTCTGCAAAAACGCCGTACTAACAGTGCCGACTAGCACGCCCTGCAGAGGTGAATGAGTGTGGTTGCGCAATAGATTGCGCAGTCGGCGAGTACTTAAACCGCGCAATCCTTGCTCGAGTATTTTCATGGCGAAAATAAAAATGCCGAGCCCTGCGAGCAACTGCCAGAATTGAAACATCAAAATGTCCGTTGGTACCTGATGGGGATTCTAACAATTATTGTCGGCTTGTCGATGCAGGCCTCGGGTAGCTGCTTAGGAACTGACTTGCCATTTCGATTGCGCAGGCGAGCGATGTGCGGGGTATTGCGGTATTCTCTTGCTTGAATTACCAGACAATTGTGAGCATCAATGAAGCCCGCGTCACCCAGGCCCGCGCCGCTAAACATCGCGCAATTAACAGGTCAGTCGAAAAGTCATTTGCAGGCGGTTTTCCCCGGTCATTTTCTACATCGTGATGTGGTGGCGGCTTATCGTGAATTAGTTGAACAGGCTGCTGAAGAGGGTATTGCACTGCGTCTTGCCAGTGGTTTCCGCTCCTTCGATCGACAGTTGGTAATCTGGAATGCCAAGGCGCGGGGTGCGCGAGCGGTTGTCGATAGTGAGGGTGAGCCAGTGGTAATGGCCGCATTGAGTGAACGGGATCAGGTATTGGCGATACTACGCTGGTCGGCTTTGCCGGGGGCATCCCGCCATCACTGGGGCAGTGACATGGATATTTGGGACAGCGCTGCGGTGAGTGACAGTTATCAACTGCAGTTAACCTCGGATGAGTATGCAGCGGGCGGGCCTTTTTATGCCTGTACCCGCTGGCTGGATGAGCTGATTAGTGCTGGCAAAACAGAGTTCTTTCGCCCTTATATTCAGGCCGACAATGGTCGTAAAACAGACGGTGTGGCTGCAGAACCCTGGCATTTAAGTTTCCGCCCCCTTGCCACTATTTGCGAAAAAGCGTTGACCCCGGATGTGTTATGCGAGCTGATCGAAAATACGGATATCTGTCTACAAGCTGCGATTCTCGAAAACCTCGATGAGATTTATTCACGCTTTATTCGTCCGCAGTATTGAATCTATAGCGCCTTTCGGCCATATTCCGCCCCTTGTAACTATTGATGCTGATGCCTCGAGCAATATCTTCTTATGCCTCCCAAGCCCGCTGTCCTATGGCAGGAAATCCTCGACGAAGCCCGTGACTTTTCGAAAGACGAGCCCGTGTTGGCGAGCTTTTTCCATTCGGCAATACTCAGTCACGACTCCCTCGAAACAGCCCTCGGTTATAACCTGGCTGAAATTCTCGGCAATATGGCGCTGTCAAAATTGGCCATTCGTCAGGTCTTTGCCGAGGCGCTTGAAAACGATGGCAGTATTGGCGAAAAAATGCAGCGTGACCTGGTTGCCTATCGCGAGCGCGACCCAGCCTGTGACAAATACGCCATGCCTCTTTTGTATTTCAAGGGTTTCCACGCCCTTCAGGTGCATCGCGTCGCCCATTATCTATGGCTGAATGATCGACAGGCTCTGGCTATCCATCTGCAAAGTCTTTGTGCGGAGGTGTTCTCGGTCGATATTCACCCCGGCGCACAAATTGGTGGCGGTGTCATGGTTGACCACGCCACGGGTCTGGTTATCGGTGAAACCGCTGTCGTTGAGGATAATGTGTCGATGCTCCATGCCGTGACCCTCGGTGGTATTGGCAATGAGAGCGGCGATCGCCATCCGAAAATTCGCAGTGGTGTGCTGATTGCGGCGGGGGCAAAAATTCTCGGTAATATCGAAGTTGGCGAGGGCGCAAAAGTTGGCGCCGGCACTTTAGTGCTCGAGTCGGTTAGCCCTCACACCACCGTTGCTGGCGTACCGGCGCGGGTGGTCGGCAGACCGCGTGAGGCCTCGCCCGCGCTGGAGATGGACCAGCGCATCAATTCAGCGCCCTAGCTTTTAGTTAGGTTTCCTAGTTTTAACGCAACACGCACGCGAGTCAGTTTTTATGCATAAAACCGAAGGTGGGCTTATGTCTTTGTTGTACCGGCGTCTGGTGGGTGCAACGGGCTTCTCTATACAGGGCTTAAAGTCCTGTTTTCGCTATGAAGAAGCCTTTCGGGTCGAGGTGTTTCTAGTTGTCGTCCTGTCACCGTTGGGTTTTTATATCGCCAATTCTGCACAGGACTTAGCCCTGTTGTTTGGCTCGATGTTTATTGTGTTGATCGTGGAGCTACTTAACTCGGCAATTGAGGCCGTGGTTGACCTTGTATCACCCGAAAAGGCGGAGCTGGCAGGGCGCGCCAAAGATCAGGCATCTGCCGCAGTAATGCTCAGCATGTTGCTGTTTGTGGTGGTTTGGGCCTCGCTTGCCTGGCAGTTTTTCGCTGACACAGCTGTGAAGTGAGAACCGAGCGGCTGAAATGCGCCTTGCGCTAATAAATAATAGGGACGTTGTTTTTAAGTCGTTGATCTAAAGAATAGGGGTGCTAAAAGTGAGTAATCAGAAGTTTGATGTTTTCTTTCGGGGTGATATTGCGCCGGGGCAGGCCATAGGCGAAGTTAAAGAGCGTCTGGCGGGTCTCTTTAAACTTGAAGCCGCGCAGGTTGAGCAGTTGTTTTCGGGTCGCCCGACGGCCATTCGCCGTAATCTGGATGAGGCCGGTGCGAAAAAATACGAGCAAGCCCTGTTAAAGATTGGCGCCCTGGCCGAATTGCGTCCGGTAGCGGTAGAGGGTGCTCCGGCTCCTCAGGCTGCGACGGCTACCCCCGTTGAATCGCCGGCTGCTCCTGTTGAGACTAGTATATCCTTGGCCCCGGTCGGTAGCGATGTACTGCGCCCCGATGAGCGTTCAAATGTTGAAGCTGTAGAGGTTGATGTCAGTGCTCTGGCTTTGGAGCCCGGCGGCGGCGAGCTTTTGCACGAAGATGAAAAGAAGTCTGTCGAGGCAACACAAGTTGATACCTCTCATCTCGAGGTTCTGCCGCCTCGTTAGTCTTCGGCCCGTTAAACCCCTCCCCCTTTTAACCCTGCTCGCTTCAGCTAGCAGGGTGCTATTCCCACACGATACAGCTACGTACTAGCTTATTAATCGAGAATTTCCCGCCACCACAATACCAGTAATATGTAAGTCGCTTGCTATACTTCAGCCTTTAATCTTTCAATCAATAGCCGGTTATTGAGCGCCTGCGGTTACACTTCGCCGCTCTAAATACCTGCTGATAAAAAGTAATAGGAGAGTGCGACCTTGGCCGTATCGCTAGATGACAAATATACCTGCACCACGGGCAGGGCCTACCTGACCGGCATTGAAGCGCTGGTGCGTTTGCCGATACTGCAAAGTCAGCGCGATAAGGCCAAAGGTCTGGCAACGGCGGGTTTTATTTCCGGTTATCGCGGTTCGCCAATTGGCGGTTATGACAACGCGCTATGGCGTGCTGATAGCTTCCTCAAGCAGTACAACATTCATTTTCAGCCCGGTGTTAACGAAGAGTTGGCCGCCACGGCACTGATGGGTAGTCAGCAGGTTAATCTCTTCCCCGAGGCAAAATACGACGGCGTGTTCGGCCTTTGGTACGGCAAGGGGCCGGGCCTCGACCGGGCGATGGATGCCATTAAACACGCCAATAATACTGGCGCCAGTCAATTCGGCGGCGTGCTGGCGGTGGTGGGTGACGACCATATGGCCAAGTCATCGACCCTGGCCTATCAAAGTGAACCGATGTTTATCGGCGCCTCGGTGCCGGTCTTGAATCCGGCTGGAGTGCAGGATGTGCTCGACTTCGGTTTGATCGGCTGGGCCATGTCCCGTTACAGCGGCTGTTGGGTGGGTATGAAAGTGACCGCTGAAAACATGGACGCAGCCATTGCCGCCGATATGAACCCCGAGCGCCTGCAGCTAGTTGAGCCGGATGACTTTACTATGCCCGAGAGCGGCGTTCATAGTCGTTGGCCCGATCCCTTTCTGGAACAGGAAGAGCGCCTGCAGCAACATAAAATTCGCGCTGCCCTGGCCTTTGCCCGCGCCAATCGCATCGACAAAGTGACACTCGATTGCAGCCAGCCGCGCTTTGGCATCGTCGCCACCGGCAAAGCCTATTTTGAAGTCCTACATGCCCTGTCAGACCTCGGCATTGATGAAGCAAAACGCGAGGCCATTGGCCTGCAAGTCTACAAAGTCGCCATGAGCTGGCCCCTTGAACCCCAGGGTATTGGCGAGTTCGCAGCAGGTCTGGAAGAAATTCTGGTCGTCGAGGAAAAGCGGCCACTGATCGAAGATCAACTTAAAAGCCTGCTCTATTCACTGAGCGATGACCAGCGTCCACGCGTTGTCGGCAAGAAGGATGAGGCCGGCGCAGCACTGTTGAGTGCTATCGCCGAGCTGAGTGCCCGTGATGTCGCCAAAGCGATTGCCTCGCGGCTGGAAAAGCTAGCGTCACCAACTTCGCTGGCACTACCCGGCTCAGCTTCCCCAAACAGCGCATTAGCCACCGCGCCCGTAGCCAGCCTGCCCCAGCGCAAGCCCTGGTTTTGCGCTGGCTGCCCCCACAATACCTCGACCAAAGTCCCCGAAGGCAGCCGCGCCCTGGCCGGTATC
>QNFO01000074.1 GCA_003646355.1 Gammaproteobacteria bacterium | reverse complement strand
ATAGGTTAGCTGCTGGTAGTGTTTCATTGTTGCATCTCTTGCTGGAGAAAAAACGATTAGCCTACAGGCAGCTAGCCGCTTCTTCTATTTCATCAAGTTATGCACTTCAGGTTTGAATTCAAGCCGGCATTATTAATTAAAATATCAATGCGGCCATAGTTATCAATGGCACTTTGAATAATTCTCGCAGCACCTTCGGGCGTAGCTACCGAGTCGGCATTGGCCACAGCCTCGCCACCGGCGGCTTTAATTTCAGCAACGACTTTCTCACCCGCTGAGGTGGATGCGCCACTGCCATCGACAGCACCGCCTAAATCATTAACCACCACTTTGGCACCCCGGGATGCTAAAAACAGGGCGTGGCTGCGACCGAGGCCAGAGCCAGCACCAGTTATAACAGCGACGCGATTATCATATCGAATAGTCATACTTTATTTTCCTTTGATTATTTTATTTATGTTGTTCGGGTAAATAATTATGAGAGCCTGAGGCAAGAGCTCAACCAACAGCAAGCTTCATCATAACCAGCTGACAGACATTTGGCATAACTCAATGCTACTATCTCAGCAAATAGAATCGCCACAGAGCCGACGATAAATATAAAAGGTACCTTATGTCACAGGACGCTATAAAAGACAGCCCCGAGCAGGCCGAGTTTCGCCGCTATTGCCGCGACTGGTTAAGCCAACACGATGCAGGCACGCCCTCGGTCAGGCTCCCCCAGTCAGCCATTGAAATTATGCACAGCGAACAACTCGACTACTTGCGTAAATGGCAGGGGGAGGCCTACGAGGCCGGTTTAATTGGCTGTGATTACCCCATTGGGGAAGGTGGTGGCGGTCGCAAAGATTGTCAGCTGGTCGCCAATCAGGAAATGGCGCGAGCCAGCAAACCTTTTTTGCCAAATATTCTTGGCCTCGGCATGGCCGCACCGACCATGCACTTCCACGCGCAAGCCGCATTAAAAGAGCGTTTATTACCCGGTTTATTTTCCTGTAAAGATGTTTGGTGCCAGGGTTTTAGTGAGCCCAGTGCGGGTTCTGACCTGGCCAATGTACAAACTTTCGCCGAGCGCAAGGGTGACAAATGGATTATTAACGGCCACAAGGTTTGGACCTCCCTCGCCCACTTTGCCGACTGGATGATTCTCTTGCTGCGCACTGACAAGTCGAGCAAGTACGATGGTCTCTCTTATTTTGTGGTGCCCATTAAATCAGCCCTGGGCAAGGGTGTGACTGTACGGCCCTTAATTAAAATCACCGGTGAAACCGGCTTTAATGAAGTGTTTTTCGACAATTTAGAAATTAGCGACGATTACCGTCTGGACAAGGTTGGCAAAGGCTGGAAGGTTGCTCAAACCACTTTACTTCACGAGCGTGGTGCCGGGCCAATGCTTACGCCTTCTAGCGGCCGTGGCAATGACAAAGCCAGCGCCGTGGGTGATGCCTATGCACTAATTAACCTGGCCAAAGATTCAACGCGCGATGGTCAAAGTGCCGCCGACGACCCGCTATTACGCGATCAAATCATGCAAATGATTATTCGTCAGGAGGGCTCAAAACAAGGCGCTCGCCGCGCCAAAGTCGAGGCACTGTGCGAACACCCCCTGCGCATTCCCCTACAGGCCAAACTGGTGATGTCAGAAGTTCGCCAGGATAACGCCGCCGTCGCCATCGATATTCTCGGCGCCCACAGCACCCTCTACATCAATGATGAAAATGCCCCCGCTGGCGGTGAGTGGCCACTGGCCTATATGAATTCTTACGGCATCACTATAGCCGCCGGTGCCAGTGAAATTCAGCGCAATATTCTTGGCGAACGGATACTCGGCATGGCCAAATCAAAATAAGCACAATAATTAATAGCCGCTTAAAAGAAGATTAAAATGACTCAAGCAAAAAACTTTGCCTTTGGCGAAGATGAAAAAATGCTCCGCGATACAGCGCGTAAATTTCTGCAGGATAATTTACCCACCGACAAACTCCACCAGCTCGTCGCCAGTGATTCAGATCCCTACCGGGAATCATCCAGTCTCTGGGACAAAGATCTTTGGCGCCAGATTGTCGAACTCGGCTGGACCACAGTTATTGTGCCCGAGGCCGACGGTGGTATGGGCATGAGCCTCGT
The DNA here is from genome assembly GCA_003646355.1 of Gammaproteobacteria bacterium. The sequence goes on along the minus strand of QNFO01000074.1, from coordinate 4,240 downwards.
CGCCCTCTGCGCTCTGGTGGAAGAAACAGGCCGCATTGCCCTGCCCTCACCGTTTATTGCCACCGCGAATGCCAGCCTGGTATTGCGTGAATGCCATACGCCAGCGGCGAGTCTGTTGTTGAGCGAAATCGCTAGAGGTAAAACAGCGACTCTTGCCAGCACACCAAAGAGTGGCTCCTGGTTAACGGCAGACTGTGATGTCGAGCTAGTCGATGGCAAGCTAAGCGGCAGTGCCTGGTTTGTGCAAGATGCTCGTAAAGTTGAGGCTTTAATTGTGCAAGCCAAAACCAGCAAAGGTTCTGCCCTGTATGAAGTTTCCCTTAGCTGTGAAGGGCTCGACATCATCGCCGATGCCATTATCGATTTGACCCGTGATCAGGCGCATATTCACTTTAATAATGTACCCGTCAATGACGAGCAGCTATTAAGTGATGGGGCTTGCGCCGTTCTTGAACTCGCTCAGCCCGGCCTGTTAACACTCATTGCCGCCGATATGTGTGGCGCTGGCGAATGGCAACTGCAAACGACGGTTGAATACATGAAAGTCAGAGAACAGTTTGACCATCCGCTGGGTTACTTCCAGGCGCTGAAACACCCGCTGGTCAACTTGATGATTATGATTGATCAGGCCAAATCGCTGACCTATAACGCGGCCTGCGCTATTGATAGCGAGCCCGAAAACGCAGCTAAATTTGCCCGTATGGCCAAAGCATCGGCCTCAGAAATGGCGGCCTTCGCTTCAAACCGTTCGATTCAATTTCACGGTGGTATTGGTTTTACCTGGGAGTGCTTTATCCACTTATACAGTAAGCGTCAAAAGCATAATCAAGTCTTGTACGGGGATGCTAAATACCAGCGCAGTAAACTGGCGGACTTGTTGATGGGGCCAATTTCAGGCTGAAATTTAACCAGAAACAATTATCTTAAGCGGCCCCTTAAGATAAGGGAGGATAAAACTGGCACACAGAGACCGCATTGGGAGGGGAGGTTATTTCATCAAGGGGATTTCAGAAGCCAGCTTGAGTTTATTAACCGCATTAACCCTATTTTCAACCTGTAAAACGCGAAATACCTTAGCGGGCTTAACAACTTTACGAAACTTCTTCGCATAGCTTATCTGAAGCTTCACGCGTTGCTGATCTAACTTGAGCGCCTCATCAGTAAGTTCAGTTGCTTTTTCATCACTCATATCATTATAGTTTTTTGCAAAATCCTTAATCAGCGCCAAGGTTCCATCACCAATTTTCTGGAATTCAGCTCTATACTCACGGTACAAAGGCCAAAAGGCTTCTGCTTCTTCTGCAGTGAAAGATACGTTCTCCGCAACGATAGCAGTAATTTGCGCATTGGCAACCTGGCGTACTAAAGCAATCTGAGCATCAACAGCAGCTAGCTTTTGGTCCGATGAAGTTTCAGCCTGCACCGAAAAAGCTGCTGTAAATGCAACGAGCAAACATAATATTTTTTTCACGATAGTCTAATTCCTTGTAATTGTAGTTTTAATACGCTTATCAAAAGTGAGCAACGGCCTCCGTGTGCCTTGTTGCGAGTCTACACCTTCAGCGGGAATACAACTAGCATCAGTCTTCGCCAGGCCATTAGGCTTGCTACAACTCAAGCTCCCTGCATTCACAAACTGCGATTCGGTTCTTTTTTTGACACCTCACAAATAGACCCAAGGCAGGAATAAAAAACAGCTCGCCTCGTTGCACTTGTCAGTCAAGTGCTGGAGAATTAACGCCACCATATTTTCGTCATATTCATCTACCCGGCCAACGAGGCTCGCATGCAGTACCCTCAAATAACGGGATGGGGTCGCTTCCTTCCACCCGCTGTACTAACCAACGAAGATATCGCCACCGTGGTCGACACCTCCAGCGAATGGATTAGCTCACGCACCGGTATTCATGCACGACGTATCAGCCATGTGATGAATGTCGATCTGGCCCACGTCGCCGCCGAACGGGCGCTTGCCTGCGCGGGCATTAGCGCACTCGATGTTGATGTCATTGCCTACGCCACCACCACACCGGATGAAATAATTCCCAACACGGCATCGATGCTACAGGGCAAGCTGGGCGCCGCTAATGCAGCCTGCTTCGACCTTAACGCCGCTTGTACCGCCTTTCTTTATAGCTTCAACATGGTCTCGGATATGATTCGGGCTGGCTCCATTAAAACGGCCTTGATTGTCGGCTCCGAACGTCTGAGCTCACTCATGGACTGGGCCAACAAGCGCGATTCTGCCGTTCTTTTTGGCGATGGTGCGGGTGCCGTTGTACTACAGGCCTCTGATCAGAAAAGTGGTTTTTTCCAGGGCAAGCTGGGTTGTGTACAAGATACCCGAGGGCTACTGGCCATGCCCGACTTCGGCATGCATGCAGTCTCTCAACACCGTCCTTTAGATGTGTCTCTGGATTTCTCCGGCCGTGAAATCTTCCGCAACGCGGTCAACGGCATGGCAGCGGCGTGTATCGATGTGCTGCAAAATTCAGGGCTCAGTCTCGACGATATCGACCTGGTGATTCCCCATCAGGCCAACACTCGTATTATCGAGGCGCTGGCCAAACGTCTTGAAATCCCCATGGAAAAAGTCGTCGTCACTCTGGGCAACTACGCCAACACTTCAACCGCGAGCATTCCCATCGCCCTCTGCGAGGCGCTTGATGAGGGTCGCGTTAAACCCGGCATGACGATATTGATCGTCGCCTTTGGCGCCGGTTTAACCTGGGGCGCATCACTCTTTACCTGGGCCGACAGAGTCACGCCACTGGGCGAAAGCGATGTGGAATTGCCAACCACGGACAAAACCGGGCTGGACTTGATTCTCGAGGCTATAGAGATTCGCGCTCAGGCGGCAAAGCGTAACGACTCCGCCTAAAAATACGGCTAAAAAACACCTTCAAGCTGCCTTATTGAACTGCTAATATCAGCCACCATTTCCCGTCATTCTGCGAGCCTATAAACTAGGCCGCAGTCGATAATCAGGTTCGTCTATGTCCGAGCAGGCTCCAGCCCCCCTCCCCCCGCAAGCGCCCGCTTTTATTCATTTACACCTGCACAGTGAATACTCTATTGCCGATAGCAGCATTGGCATCAAGCCCCTGATCGGCAAGCTGGCTGAGCTCGATATGCCCGCCGTTGCCGTTAATGACATCTGCAATTTCTTCGCCCTGGTGAAGTTTTATAAGGCCGCGCAAGGGGCCGGCATCAAACCAGTTTGTGGCAGTGATTTGACCATTGCCGGCGATAAAACCGACGACCCACAAAGCCAAATCACCCTGCTGGTGCAAAACGACCTTGGCTATCAAAACCTCACCCAACTTATCTCTCGCGCCTACCTTGAGGGACAGGTTCACGGCCTGCCCCGCATTCGCCGCAGCTGGCTGAAAGAACTCGGCAGCGGCTTGATTGTCCTCTGCGGCAATAAAAGTGATGTCGGTGTTGCTTTGGCCGGGGGGCGCGATAGTCTCGCGCAAAGCTTATTGAAAGAATGGATGAGCGACTTCCCCGATAGTTTTTATCTCGAACTCGTCCGCTGCCAGCGTCCCGGCGAAGAAGACTTTGTCCACAGCGCAGTTGAGCTGGCACAAACACTCGACTGCCCGGTAGTCGCCACCAACGATGTGCGCTTTATTCACCAGGATCATTTCGAAGCGCACGAGGTAAGGGTCTGCATTGTTGAGGGTCGCACCCTTGATGACCCCCGTCGCGAGCGCCGCTACAGCGACCAGCAGTATCTAAAGTCGACTGAGCAAATGCAGGCCTTGTTTGCCGACATTCCCGAGGCCCTCGAAAACACCGTCGAGATTGCCAAGCGCTGCAATCTGAACCTGACACTGGGCAAACCCCAGCTGCCGGAATACCCCATTCCCGAGGGCATGACCACCGAGTCTTTCTTCCGTCAGTTATCCGAAGAAGGGCTGGCTAAGCGCCTTGAGAGCATCACCCTCAACCCCGACACTGACCAAAGTCTGGAGGACTATCACCAGCGCCTCGACTTTGAGCTCAACATTATTAATCAAATGGGCTTCCCCGGTTACTTCCTCATCGTGATGGACTTTATCCGCTGGGCCAAAGAACAAGATATTCCCGTCGGCCCCGGTCGAGGCTCGGGTGCCGGCTCACTCGTCGCCTATGCACTGGAAATTACCGACATTGACCCCCTTGAATACGACCTGCTATTCGAGCGTTTTCTCAATCCCGAACGGGTCTCCATGCCCGATTTCGATATCGACTT
>QNFO01000073.1 GCA_003646355.1 Gammaproteobacteria bacterium | reverse complement strand
CGGGCTGGACTAGCGGCCAACTGGAACAAGAGCTGCTCGAAAACGCCTGGCTGACCGTGCCGCCCGACACAGAGCTATTGTCAGAACTATTATTCGACACCCCGCTGGAACAGCGCGCTGATCTTGCTGCCACGAGTCTCGGCATTAATCTCAGCCAGCTCAGCAATAGTGCGGGGCACGCTTAAGCTGAACACCTCAAAACCAGTCTGTGTGATGGCCTTTGATTTTGGCACCCGCCAAATCGGCCTCGCCGTAGGCCAAACTATCACCGCATCCGGCCAACCGCTGGCCGTACTTAAAGCCAGAGATGGGCAGCCGAACTGGCAACAAATCGCCGATCATATTAAGCAGTGGCAGCCCGATGCACTGATCGTTGGCCTGCCCTTAAATATGGATGGTAGTGAAAGCCCTTTTTGCCAAAGGGCAAGGAAGTTTGCACGTCGCCTGCAGGGACGCATGGTGCTTCCCGTTAAGATGGTTGATGAGCGCCTATCGACGGCAGAGGCAAAATCAAGAGGCGAGCGCCCCAATAGTTACCGCGATAAGCCGGTAGACAGTGAGGCGGCCTGTTTGATTTTAGAAACCTGGCTACAAGACCCTGGGCTTGGCCTCGCGCCATAAACGCAGTACTTAATTATCAAACAAGCGGAAAGAGCCGCCATCGTCCCCCTCATCACCATCAATCATTAACTCATCCGCCGCCTTGTCAAGATAATCCACATCCGTTTCTGACTGTAGCTTGATCATCAGGCGCAGATCATTTTTCGAATCAGCAGCTGCGATGGCCTCTTCATAGGTAATAACTTTCTGCTCATAAAGCTCATACAGGGCCTGGTCAAAGGTGCGCATTCCGAGCTCGCTGGAGCGGGTCATCAGCTCTTTGAGTTTATGTACCTCTCCCTTGCGAATAAGGTCTGCAGCTAGAGGCGTATTAATTAAAACTTCAATCACCGCTCTGCGACCCAGACCATCGGCTGTTGGCAATAACTGCTGAGCAAGAATGGCTCGAAGGTTGAGGGATAAATCCATCCACAGTTGATTGTGGTTGTCAGCCGGAAAGAAATGTTGGATACGATCCAGAGCCTGATTGGCATTGTTGGCGTGTAATGTTGCCAACACTAAATGGCCCGTTTCAGCGAAGCTAATAGCCAGCTCCATCGTTTCACGGGTGCGAATCTCGCCAATCACGATCACATCTGGCGCCTGGCGCAAAGTATTCTTCAGAGCCACCTCAAACGATTCCGTATCAATACCCACTTCGCGCTGGGTGATAATACAACCGGCGTGTTGATGGACAAATTCAATCGGATCTTCGATCGAAATAATATGCCCTTTCGTATTGCGATTACGATAACCAATCATTGCTGCCATCGATGTCGATTTACCGGTGCCCGTCGCACCCACAAAAATAATAATGCCCCGCTTACTCAAAACCAGCTCATTCAATATGGGTGGCAACAACAGCTCTTCAGTAGTCGGGATCTGAGTTTCAATCCGGCGCAGTACCATGCCCGCATGATTGCGTTGATAGAAAGCACTGACTCGAAAACGAGCGCCTTTCACTGCATCTGACTCGATCGCAAAGTTGAGTTCTTTGTCGGCACCAAACTCCACTCGCTGCTTGTCATTCATGATGCTTTCAACCAGCTCAAGCGATGCGTCTGCACTAAGACTGGCTTTACCAACGGGAATAACCTTGCCGTTAACTTTAATCGAAGGCGGCATTCCTTCAGTGATGAATAAATCAGAAGCCTTCTTATCCACCATCAATTTTAGCAATGCATAAAAATCCATTACCTTGTCCTCACACTATCAATCAATACGAAACAAAAAATAAACCCAATTAAAAAACCCCTCATAAAATGCGGGATAGCACTTCACCGACCGGCTTAAAAATCTTCAGGCACCTTGGCTTTTTCACGGGCTGCTTCAGGCGTAATCACACGCTGCTGAACCATCGTTTTTAAACACTGATCCAAAGTGATCATGCCGTGTGCTGCACCGGTCTGAATGGCCGAATACATTTGCGCAATTTTGTCTTCGCGGATCAGGTTTCGAATGGCTGGGGTGCCAATCATAATTTCATTAGCAGCGACCCGACCACCGCCCACCTTTTTCAGCAGGGACTGGGATATCACCGCGCGCAATGATTCCGATAACATCGAGCGAACCATGGATTTTTCAGCAGCCGGAAAAACATCGACAACCCGGTCAATGGTTTTCGCCGCTGAGGTGGTGTGCAAGGTGCCAAACACCAAATGGCCCGTTTCAGCCGCTGTCAGCGCTAAACGAATCGTCTCCAGGTCTCGCATCTCACCCACCAGAATAATATCGGGATCTTCTCGCAGGGCAGATCGCAGGGCTTCACTAAAACCGTGAGTATCCTTGTGGACTTCCCGCTGGTTAACGAGGCACTTTTTGCTCTGGTGAACAAATTCAATCGGGTCTTCAATAGTGAGGATATGGTCGTAGCGGTTATCATTCACATAATCGACCATCGCTGCCAGCGTGGTACTTTTACCCGAGCCGGTGGGGCCAGTGACCAATACCAGGCCGCGGGGTAACAATGAGATATCTCGAAAGATCTGACCAAAGCCCAGGTCTTCAAGGGTCAATACGGTTGAGGGAATGGTTCTGAACACCCCCGCCGCACCACGGTTCTGATTGAAGGCATTCACCCGGAAACGCGCAACCCCCGGCACCTCAAAGGAGAAATCTGTCTCCAGGAATTCTTCATAGTCCCGACGTTGCTTATCGTTCATAATCTCATAGATGAGACTATGTACATCTTTATGCTCCATCGCTGGCAGGTTGATCCGACGCATGTCCCCGTCCACCCGAATCATCGGTGGCAAACCCGCCGACAAGTGTAAATCCGATGCGCCTTGCTTGGCACTAAATGCCAATAGTTCGGTAATATCCATTACTCAGTTCCACTGATTTCGATAACTTGACTGACCGCGATGCAATAACCCACCGCCAACCTATGCACAATATTACCGACAACATAAATCAGGTCTCGGCCTCTCTGCAACAAAGCGCGCAGCAATTCGACAGAAGTGTCGACGAGATCATGCTTTTAGCCGTCAGCAAAGGGCAAAACAGCCGGGCCCTACGCCTCGCCTGGCAAGCCGGTCTGAAAAATTTTGGCGAAAATTATTTACAGGAAGCGCTGGAAAAAATTACAGCACTGGATGACATCGACCCCTGCTGGCATTTTATCGGGCCCATTCAATCAAACAAGACTCAGGACATTGCCCGGCATTTCAGCTGGGTGCACTCCATTGAGCGGCTTAAAATCGCCCGCCGACTCAGCCAGCAACGGCCTGACGATCTACCCCCGCTCAATGTCTGTATACAGGTCAATATTGACAGGGAGGCCAGCAAGTCGGGTGTCGACCCTGAGCACTGCCTCGAACTGGCTCTGGCAATCCATGAACTACCCCGCCTGAAATTGCGTGGCCTGATGATCATCCCCCAACAACGCGATCAGCTCGATGCGCAACGCCAGCCCTATCGTCAGGCAGCCGAATTACTCGATAAGTTGAAAAAGAGTTCCGCCGCCCTCACTAGTTTAGATACACTTTCCATGGGCATGTCTGGGGACATGTCAGCAGCCATTGCCGAGGGGGCAACGATTGTCCGCGTCGGCACGGCAATTTTCGGCGCCAGAACACAGCCCCGACCTTAACCTCAACACAGGAAATATTTGTGAGTAAAGCCAAACTGGTATTCATTGGCGGTGGCAACATGGCCACCAGCTTAATCGGCGGCCTGATCGAAAAAGGCTATCCCGCCAGCCACATTGTCGCCTGTGACCCGGTCGTCGAAAGCGGCAAGCGACTTGAGACCGCCTTTGGTATCACCACTCACACCGAGAATGCTACTGCCGCTGCCGAGGCAGACATCATCATTCTCGCCATCAAACCCCAGATAATGAAAGCTGTTGCCAGCGATTTGGCCCCCTCCCTCGCCCACAAGCCCTTAGTTATTTCCATCGCCGCCGGCATCACCGCCGCCGCGTTGCAAGGCTGGCTGGGTGCCGAAGTACCGATTATTCGCTGCATGCCCAACACGCCCGCACTGGTACAAAGCGGTGCCAGCGGTCTGTTTGCGACAAGCCTCGTCAATTCCGCGCAACGCCAGCAGGCCGGAGATATTCTCGCCGCCGTGGGTACTGTTAGCTGGCTCGATAGTGAAGACGATATCGACAAAGTCACCGCTTTATCGGGCAGTGGCCCGGCCTACTTCTTTCTGGTGATAGAGGCCATGACCGATGCTGGCATTAAGTTGGGACTCGACCCAGAAACCGCGCGCCAGCTAACCCTGCAAACGGCCCTCGGCGCTGCACGCATGGCGGGGGCTAGCGATGTCGATGCCGGTGAGTTGCGCAAACGTGTCACCTCACCCGCAGGCACCACCGAAAAGGCCATTAACAGCCTGCTCGATAACAAACTGCCCGAACACTTTGAACAAGCCATTACAGCGGCTTACGACCGCGCAAAAGAAATGGCCGACGAGCTGACTGATTAGACAACGAAGTTACCCACTCAATTAACGCAAAGAACACTTAACGGAACACCCATGAATTCAATGACGGAAATTGGTATTTACTTAATTCAGGCTCTCTCCAGCCTTTATCTATTAATCGTATTACTGCGCTTTTTACTACAGCTGTGCAAAGCCAATTTTTACAATCCCGTCTCCCAGTTCATTGTCAAAGCTACCCAGCTCCCCCTCGGGCCCATCCGCAAAATCATCCCCCCGGTCAACAATATTGATTTTGCCAGCCTGCTCGCAGCCCTTGCCATCCAACTGGCAGCGATGGAACTCACCCTGCTGGTTGCTGGCGGCGGCCTTATCCCACTGATGACGGCTCTGGTCTGGGCCTTAATCGGCATCGCCTCAATGCTGTTGAATATCTTTTTCTACGGACTCTTTGCCGCCATTATTGTCAGCTGGGTACTGCCCCAGAGTCACCACCCTGCCATCGCTTTAATCTGGCAACTGATGGAACCGGTCATGGCACCCTTTCGCAAAATATTGCCCAATATGGGCGGCATCGACCTCTCACCCATCCTGATGTTTTTACTGATTAATGTACTGCGTATTGTCGTCGGTAATTTCGCCACCGCTACTCAACTTCCCCCAGGACTCGTGCCCGGCATCTAACGTTTAACAACTAACACTTGCCCCACTTCCAGTGGAAAGATAGCCAAACCCTGTTGCTGCACTGCCATGTGCAGCCCAAGGCCAGTCGCGATGCGCTCGTCGGCCTGTATGGCGAACGACTAAAAGTGCAAATTAGCGCACCGCCCGTCGATGGCAAGGCGAATAAACATCTACTCAAATATATCGCCAAAGAGTTCGGCGTTGCCAAAACCCGGGTTTCACTTATCCGGGGTGAATCGAGTCGCCAGAAAACCCTGCAAATTATCAATCCGCAAAAATTGCCCCCTGCAGCACTGATCACGCCGCCCTGAAAACGGAGAAATTCTTATCCGACAGCCACCATACCTTGCAGTGCCCCGCCAGCCTCTTTAGACTCCCGCTTTTATCGCTGAAATTTAATCCATGCCTGAGGTTTTCCCCGCTGACTCTGTCGGTCTTGTCAGTCCGCAGCATTTCACCTTTGACACGCCATTGGAGCTCAGCTGCGGCCGCAGCCTGCAAAGCTATGAGCTGATCGTTGAAACCTATGGTGAACTCAATGCCGACAAAAGCAATGGTGTGCTTATTTGCCATGCCCTCAGCGGCCACCATCACGCTGCCGGCTATCATTCCACTGCCGATAACAAGCCCGGCTGGTGGGATGCCTACATCGGCCCCGGCAAACCCATCGACACCCGGCACTTTTTCGTTGTTTCACTCAACAATATTGGCGGCTGTAACGGTAGCACCGGGCCACGCTCCATCAACCCTGAAACCGGGCAGCCCTGGGGCAAACACTTCCCACCACTGCGTGTGCGCGACTGGGTGACCAGCCAGGCAAAGCTCGCCGATAAACTCGGCATTGAACAATGGGCCGCCATTGTTGGTGGCAGTCTCGGCGGCATGACCGCCATGCGCTGGGCGCTGGAATACCCCGATCGCCTGCGCCACTGTGTCGTCATTGCCTCCGCTGCCGACCTGACCGCACAGAATATTGCCTTTAACGAGCTGGCCCGCCGCGCGATTCGCAGTGATAACGAGTTTCACGATGGCGACTATCTTGAGCACGGCACCATCCCCCGTAGCGGGCTGGCGCTGGCACGCATGATTGGCCACGTCACCTATTTATCAGACGCTCTGATGGAAGAGCGCTTCGGCCGTGAATTGCGCTCCGGCACCTTTCAGCAGGGCCTCGATGCACCCATTGAGTTTCAGGTCGAAAGCTATCTGCGCCATCAAGGCGATCGTT
>QNFO01000072.1 GCA_003646355.1 Gammaproteobacteria bacterium | reverse complement strand
GAGTCATGACCTGGAAGCGCTGATTTTACAGGAAGAGGGTCAGTTGGCGAAGGGTGACGCGGCGGTGTTTGACCTGCTGTTCACCCGCTATGACGAGTTGCTGACTGTACTCGATTGGGTCAAGTCGGGCGGTGTTGTAGCCCTTGAAGTAGAGCCGCTTGACGAAGTACAGGCACCAGAAATAGAGATCGTGGCTGAACTTGAACCAGAGCCCGAGTTAGTGGAGGTTTTAGAGCCACCTGTCAGTCCTGAGGTATTTGAAGAGAAAACTGTTGAGGCTGAATTGCCCGAGTTGGTCAGCCCCGACGCGCAAGCGAATCCTGAGCCAGAGGTTGTGGCCGATCAAGTGCCTGCGCTTAAGCTAACACCTAAAGTACCCGTTCAGCCAACGGCGCGACCCAAGCCTGCCGTTGCCATGCAGGAATCAATAAAAATTCCTGCCCAGGTGCTGGATAACTTAGTCAATCTGGCTGGTGAGGCCAGTATCGCCCGAGGACGTGTTGAGCAAGGTGTTGGTGAATCCGCTTCTGCATTGAATGAAATGGAAGAAACGATTGCCCGCTTACGCAATCAGGTGCGCCAGCTGGGGCGTCAAACGGAAGCGCAGATTCAGTTTCGGCGGGAGCAAATCGAGTCTTCAGAGAGCGCTGATTTTGATCCGCTCGAACTGGATCGCTATTCACAATTGCAGGAGCTATCGCGAGGGCTAGAAGAGTCGGGCTCCGATTTACAGGATTTAAAAGACACTTTATTAGAAAAATCCCAGACCGTGGAAGGGCTGCTGCTAATGCAGTCCCGTATTACCCAGGATCTGCAAGAAAATCTAATGAAGACGCGATTGGTGCCATTTTCGCGACTGGTACCGCGCTTGCGGCGTATTGTTCGACAGGTTAGTCAGGAGCTGGATAAGCAGGTCAACCTGGGCCTGAATAATATCGAAGGTGAAATGGACCGTTCGGTGTTGGAAAAAATTATTACACCGATCGAGCATATGCTGCGCAACGCGATGGACCACGGCATAGAATCGGCCGAGGAGCGACTGGCTGCCGGTAAGCCAGAGGAAGGTAATATTTCTCTCTCTTTCCAGCGCGAGGGTGGCGAGATTGTTATTACAGTTGCCGATGATGGTAAAGGGCTTGATGTTGCCGCCATCCGTAACAAGGCAATTAGTAAAAAGCTCATTGCCGCGGATACACAAGCGACGGATAGCGAGCTGCTACGGTTGATTTTTCAGCCCGGCTTTTCCACTGCGACAACCGTTAGTCAGGTCTCTGGTCGAGGCGTGGGTATGGACGTGGTGAAAACTGAAGTGCATCAACTCGGCGGCTCTATTTCCATCGAGTCGGTACTCGGCTTTGGCGTTGAATTTACAATTCGACTGCCATTTACAGTGTCGGTGAATAAAGCCTTGTTAGTGAAAGGCAACGATAGTGTTTATGCCCTGCCTCTGGGCAGTATTGTTGGCGTCACTCAGTTGGGCGAAAAAGAAATTGATACTTTTTACAGTGATCCCCGCAAGAGGCTTGAATACGGGGGTGTTGAATACGAGGTTTGCTCGTTTGGCAGTTTGTTGTATGCCGGGCAGGAAGCAGCTTCTGCGGGGTCTGGCAAAGCGTCTTTAGTTTTGGTCGAGGTGGATAATCATCGTTACGCAGTGCATGTCGATGCCATTGAGGGCCATCAGGAAATTATTATTAAGGGTCTGGGCGCTCAGTTCAGTAATGTACCCGGGGTGGCGGGAGCAACTATTCTAGCCAGTGGTAAAGTGGTAGTTATTCTCGATTTGCCCTCTTTGCTGAGATCGATGGGAGAGCGCTCAATGCTGGAGGGGCCAGAGCAAGAGGAGGCCCTATTAAGTGGCGACTCCTTTGAGCGTGGAGCGGGAGATGTCGGGGCGAAAACAATCATGGTCGTCGATGATTCTGTCACCGTTCGCAAGGTTACCTCTCGGGTTCTTGAGAGAGAAGGGTTTATTGTTGCGACGGCCAAAGATGGTCTTGAAGCAACAGAGATGCTTGCTGAGGTGAAGCCTGATTTGATGTTGCTGGATATAGAAATGCCGCGCATGGATGGTTTTGAAGTGGCGCGAGTGGTGCGCTCATCGGAAGAGTTTTCTCAGCTACCCATCATTATGATTAGTTCGCGTACGGGTGAAAAGCATCAGCAGCGAGCGAGAGATCTAGGTGTTAATGAGTTTTTAGGTAAGCCTTATCAAGAGGATAAACTGCTGAACTTACTGGATGAGTTACTCGACTTTGGCTTCGCTTAAGCTTCATGCAAACGTCTCTGTGGCCCTGCCTCGCATCGGCATTGTCTTGCTTGATGCCCGGCGGCGTATTGCATTACGAGCAAGAGTCGATGCCTGGTTAATCGAAGACAGCAACCTTCAAATGGCGCTATCCCTGCCGAGCAGTCAGCAAACATTAATGAAAAATATCGGGGCACACAGGGCTTCGTTGGGCCTTAGTCCTGGCATCAGGCAGTGGATAGTAAGCTTGAGGAATTAGTGCAAAAACATCAGGAAATATACGAGGCCAGCCGTGCTCGAAATGTGTGGTTATTGGCCGCCTCTGCCGGCGGTTTACATGCCGTTCGCGCTTTTTTAGAGGGGCTAGATGCCTTTTATGGTGTGGCTTTTGTTTACGCGCAACACATTGATGCGGAGCAGGCTAATCAGTTAGTTAAAATGATTACTCGCAATACACCCTGGCATGCCCAGATGGCGCTTGATGGCAATCTTCTTACGACAGGCAGTGTCACCGTGGTGTGCCCTGCGCAACGCGTAGCACTGTCAAATGGTCTGGTTTCAAATTGTGGGTCCAGCTGGTCTGGACCTTATGCCCCAAATATTGATGACGTGGCGGCAGAGCTGGCAAATGAATACGGCCCGGCCTGCGGCATGATTGTGTTTAGTGGCATGGGTGACGATGGCGTTGCCGGATCCCGTTTGATTCATGAAAAAGGTGGTAGTGTACTGGTGCAGTCCCCTGCTGATTGCACGGTGCCCGCACTGTCTGAGGCGGTTATTAAAGACGGTGCTTTTAATCAAAGCGGTAACATTGATCAGTTGCGAGAAGCCTTTATAAAATTATTAAGTGCATCGCCAGCTAAGCCAGCGTGATGTCCAGAGGAGTGCTTCGTGGTAGAGAATAAAACAGTGATGAAAGCAGCCGTTGCAAAAGCCGATGCGGCTTTACTGCAAGTGAATAGCTTATTGTTACCCGTCACTGGTGCCGTCTTATTAGTACCACAACTTGCCGTTGCGGAGGTGTTGAGTGCTGGCGACCTGGAAGCGGGGGATTTAAACCTGGATGAGACCAGTGTCAGTCCACATTATTATGGCTGGGTTCGTTGGCGGGATCAGGATGTTCCTCTATTGTCATTCGATAGTATTTATAGCGGGCAGCGCCCCTCGCTTGATGAGGACCTGAAAGTCGTCATTTGCAATGCCGTATTTAAAGCAGCCGCAAGCGGTTTTTATGCACTGGTTGTCTCCGGCTTTCCCCGTGCCACGCGCCTGAGTATGGAGTCAGAGATGGTGCTGGAGGGTTCGCTGAGTGATAAGAAGGGCGTGCAAATGCGTGTCAATATTGATGGTGAAGAAGTATTAATTCCCGATTTCGATCTTATTGAGGAAATCGTAAGTGACATCGTTGAGAAGAAAGGTAAATAGCATTAGATAAAGACAAAAAAATAATATTAAAAATGCCTCAGCGGGTCATTAAATACACCACTAAGGCAATGGTGAACTCTTACTAGAGACTATTGTAATAGGCCGAAAGATTATCAATGTCGGCATCAGACAGAGCTTTGGACTGACCGTTCATCACGGGATCACTGCGTGAGCCATCTCGAAAGGCTTTCAATTGCTTGGCCAGGTAACCCGTTTTTTGGCCGGCAAGACTTGGCCACATATCCATAGCGCTGATGCCAGCGGAACCGTGACAGCCAGCGCACATAGCGGCCTTGGTTTTACCTGCATCAATGTCTGCCGCCCCGCTACTCAGGCTAAGCGCCAGTAGTGCACTTGAAACAATAAGCTTTACTTTGACTGTTGTACTCAAGGCTATATCCTCGTTGGTTAGTTGCGGCAGGTTTAATAAAAAATCATTGTTGTGGTCTTTGCTGGTAACCCGCCGGTGCCAGCTGGCGCAATGATACGCGATGCCTCCCTGAGCTGCTACGTACTCAAATCACGTTTTGAAGCAATGATTGCGGCTGTTTTGGAAGCGGGCTGAAATGCAGGGCTATGGTAGACTGCGCGACTGCTAAATAAGACAAAATAACGCTAGGAGCAACGCTATGTTAGGCCAAATGATGGATGACGCCCTCACTATTACATCGATTATGAAATTCGCCACTCGGGTCTTTCCCGATACCGAAATAGTCTCTGTAACCGGTGATAATCCACGGCATCGCAGTACCTTTGGCGAGGCGTTTACTCGCGTTCATAAGCTGGCGAATGCGCTGGCAAAACTCGGTTGCGCGCCGGGTGATCGCATCGCCACTCTGGCCTGGAACGACTATCGTCACTTTGAATTGTATTATGCGATCAGCTGTTCTGGTTATGTTTGTCACACCATCAATCCACGACTCTTTCCCGAGCAGGTTTCCTATATAGCCAACCACGCCGAAGATCAGTGGGTTTTTGTCGATCCCGTATTTGTACCTATGCTTGAACAATTGCAGGACGAGCTAAAAACGGTGCGCGGCTTTGTGGTACTGACCAGCAAGGCAGCGATGCCTGAGACCACATTAAAAAATGTCCGCTGCTACGAAGAGTTGATCGAAGATGAGCTGGAAAGCTACGACTGGCCAGAGCTCGATGAAAACAGTGCCAGTAGTCTTTGCTACACCTCGGGTACCACGGGTAATCCCAAGGGCGTATTGTATTCCCATCGCAGTACTGTGCTGCACTGTCTGGGGACAAATTCAAAAGCGACGCTGGGCCTCGATCCCGGTGAAACGATCATGCCCGTCGTGCCTATGTTTCACGTCAATGCCTGGGGCTGTGTTTACGGTGCCGCCGTGGCGGGCACCAAGCTGGTTTTCCCCGGCCCGAAAATGGGTGATGGAGAAACGCTCGCGACATTGATTAATGAAGAGGGCGTGACCTTTGCTCTGGGCGTGCCAACCGTGTGGCTGGCGCTACTTAATTATTTGCAGGAGTCAGGCAGTAAAGTTGAAACACTGCAACGCCTCGTGGTTGGTGGTGCAGCGTGTCCGCGATCGTTAATGGAGGCGATGGACGCCTACGGCGTCGCCATGCACGTCGGTTGGGGTATGACAGAAATGAGTCCGCTGGGTACCTACAACACCTTATTGCCGTGGATGAATGATTTGCCCGAAGAGGAAAAGCTTGCCTATCGCCTTAAAGCCGGTCGTTTAATTTACGGTGTTGAAATGCGCATCGTCGATGAAGATGCGAAGGAACTACCCTGGGATGGTGATACCTCGGGTCGGCTGCAAGTGCGAGGCCCATGGGTCTGTAAAAGTTATTACAAATTAGAAGACTCTGATGCCCACCTGCCCGATGGCTGGTTTGATACGGGTGATGTTGCGACCATTGACCAGTACGGCTTTATGCAGATCACCGACCGCACTAAAGATGTTATTAAATCGGGCGGTGAGTGGATCAGTTCTATTGATGTTGAAAACGCTGCCATGGGCCACGAGGATGTTGCCGAGGCTGCCGTCATTGGAGTGCCCCACCCGAAGTGGACGGAACGCCCCTTACTGATCGTGGTTAAGCGCCCCGGCAGCGATCCCCAAAAAAGCGACCTGTTGGCCTACCTCGTCGGCAAAATTGCCAAATGGTGGATTCCTGAAGACTGCGTGTTCGTCGATGAAATCCCCCACACGGCGACGGGCAAAGTCAGTAAAAAAGATTTACGCGATGTGTTTAGTGATTACAGCTATTAACAAATACACCCTACGCGACAACTTGTTTAAAACAGCCATTCAATAAATTACCAACAGGTTTAACTATGTCAGTCCCTCTGTTAAATGATCGCGATGTCGAATTTTTACTTTATGAATTTCTCGATACAGAAAAACTGCTGGAGCGACCACGCTACAGCGAACACTCGCGAGAGATATTCGATGCTTCATTGCGCACTGCGAAAACCATTGCTGAAAAATACTTTGCCAATCATTTAGTCGAAGGCGATGAAAACGAACCAACGCTGGTAGACGGCGTTGTAAAAATGATTCCAGAAACCAAAGTGGCCTGGCAAGAGTTTGCCAATGCCGGATTTTTAGCGGCCCACCAGGATTATGAAGAGGGCGGCATGCAAATGCCCGAAGTCGTTTTTCGCATGGTGATGGCCTATGTTAATGCTGCCAATATTGGCACTGCGGCTTATCCCTTTGTTGCGACGGGTTCAGCTAACTTAATACGCGCCTTTGGTTCAAAG
>QNFO01000071.1 GCA_003646355.1 Gammaproteobacteria bacterium | reverse complement strand
TTAGCGTAGATTATATTTGTCAATACGATAACGTATTTTTTCTCGTGTGGTTTTTAGTACCCGAGCAACTTCGGAAACATTGTTATCATACTTATTAAGCATGGTACGAACAATTACCCCCGTCATTTCATCCAGCCCCATAGTGCCATCAACGGGTAAGCAAATGACTGATGAAGAACTACCTGTACTTGAAGTCGTGTCGCCAGACGGTACTTCCTGCAATTGTAACCACTGCTCTGATAAACTATCTGAAGATGAAAGAAGAACGCTTCGTTCCAGTACATTACGAAGCTCCCGAACATTACCCGGCCAATTATAGTTTTCCAGTTTATGCCAGATCTGCGGTGGTATTTGAGTGATATTCTTGCCTGATTTTATATTAAACTCAGCGATGATATCAGGCACTAAATCATGCAAATCGTCCAGTCGTTCATGTAAGCTGGGTAGATGTAATTCAAAGACACTAAGACGATGATAGAGATCTGAACGAAACTGACCTTGACTGACTTCCTCCTGAAGGTTTTTATTGGTGGCAGCAATAAGTTGAATATCAATTGTAATTTCAGTTTCACTGCCAAGGCGACGAATAGTGCGATCTTCTATCACCTTGAGTAATTTTGCCTGTAGATCAAGAGGCATTTCAGCAATTTCATCCAGAAATAAAGTGCCTCCCTGAGCTTGCTCCAGAAGACCTCGATGTCTTTTAGCTGCACCGGTAAATGCACCGGCCTCATAACCAAATAATTCAGACTCAAGCAGATCTTTTGGCAGGGCGGCACAGTTAAGCTCTACCAGAGACTCTTTTGCACGTGTGCTATTATAATGTAATATTCGAGTCGCCAGACCCTTGCCTGTTCCAGTTTCTCCACTTAATATCAGGGCACTAAAGGGTGCCTGACTTAATTGTCTAAGCATCTGTTGAGTCTGACTGGCAACTGTACTGCTGCCAATAAAAGAGTCAAAGTTGTAACGCAGACTGGCATCTTTTGAGCTTGTCTGTAAACGACGTTGTGCATTGGCACTTCGTAAAGCACTGCGAACTACCAGATCGAGTTTTTCTTGTGGATAAGGCTTGGTAAGAAAATCAAAGGCTCCAAGACGCAGGGCACGAACAGAATCTGGAATATCTCCATAACCTGTGAGAAAAATCCATTCACAGGAGGAAAGCGTGTCATGATTTTCTTCAAGCAAATCCAGACCATTACCATCAGGAAGATTTAAATCCGACAAAATAAGTGATGGATCAGTTTTATTACTCTGTAATTTACTTTGAGCCTCTGAATAACTTTGTACCCAGATCACTTCATATCCTGATTTTATATAGTGGCGCTGCAGTTCACTGCCAAGTAGCTGTTCATCTTCAATTATTAATAAGGTATCAATCATAGGAGGATTCTTCACAAGGTAATTTAAGTGTGACGCGTGCGCCCAAAGGTGCAAGATTGCTCAGTAGTAGTTCACCGTTATGGTTATGTATAAAACGATTAACCATAGACAGTCCGAGACCAGTACCACCTAGATGACTGGAAGAAAATGAGCGAATATTACTATTGAGCAGTTCAGATGAAAAACCGGGTCCCTCATCAGTGATATGCACAACCAGTCTATCATATTCATGAAAAACTTCTAATAGTATACGGCCGGGTTTATCCCCCATGGCTTGTTTAGCATTTAAAATCAGATTTAATAATGCCTGTTGAAACTGGTTTTCAGGTAAATGACAGTGTATATTTTCTGTCGGTTGATATTGTAATTTTATATGTTCGGGTATTTGATACTTTACCAGTTTAAGCAGGTCGTTGATCGTTGTATTTATGCTGATTAGAGTTAAAGGCTCTGGATTATGGCGGGCCAGTGAAAGAAAACTATTTAACAGATCAATAATCCGGTCAATTTCACTGCACATCATTGTCAATCGAGACAGATATTCCTGACAGGTGTGTTGATCAGCCATATCAGTTTTAATATTACTACAGGCCATTTGTACCCCGGCCAATGGATTTCTTAATTCATGAGAGATTCTGGCCATGACTTCTCCGAGTGCTGCCAGACGTTCGGTATTTGCCAGATTTTGTTGTTGTTTAATGAGAGTTCGGGCTGCTTTTTGTACCTGTGTTTGTAATGCCTGTTCATTTCTCAGATGTTCATTTTCAAATAGTGAAAGTCGTTGTACCATAGAGTTGTAATTTTCAAATAATTTATAAAACAAAGGATCGACTTCTGTAGTTGGAATTTTATCATAGTGTTTGTTCCCAAGTGATTTCATTAATAATCCCATTTGCTGTAACGGAACGTAGATACGATAACGCATTAAGAAAATGATCATCAGTGTACTGATGGGCAGAACAATTAATACAATGACGCCTATTTTTATTTTTAATTGTGATGATTTATATAGAGCATGAGTGAGTGCAATGTGTTCAGTCGATTCAATTTGAAATGTTTTTCGGATGATATAAAGCACTTTTAATAATATCTCCTGAGGTGTCGCATTTTTGTTATTAAGTACCTGTCTTCCAAGACGGATTGCAGTGGGTGTCGAATCAGAAAGATTATTCTTTTGATCAAGCAAATTTTGTAAGGATTGTTTTAAGATAATTCGATCGGTATTTTTTAAGCGTTTATCTTCGGGGAGTTGTTGTGAAAGCGTCGTTTCAACCTGATACAGAAAATTTTGTATCTGTTCGAGTTGATTGGCATGTTGCTTAACCGGTACTATTTGATTATAAGATAACCAGGAAAGTGTTAGCTGAATGATAAGTGACAGTATTAATAATCCACCCAACAGAGTAAGAGGTATCCAGATAGATTGAATGCCAGTCAGTGTATGTTTTTTAATATTCATAACAGATAGTATTAATCATTGTGTTTATTTTGTCACTACCCAAAATACATTCCAAATGTTGAAATATACAGCTTTTGAAGGTGTTATAAGTAATGACTAATATAGTTGTTAATATCTCATTTAGTTTTTTGGGACTGGAGCGGCCAAGAGTCAATGAACTTACATGAAATAAGCACAAAAATACGGTATCTATTGCTCCATTAATGCGCAATAAACCATCAAATAAAACAATGAGTATAATTTAAATACTTGAAATATTATGATAAATGAAAGAATGTAACAAAGTTCTTTTTTTATTCTCATCAATATTCAGGTGTCAACAAATATCAAAATGGTGAAAAAGACAAGGCTAAAACCTTAAGAGCGGCTGAAAAACGTTGGTTTGAGATAAAATACGAATAATAATTCTTGTAATAATGTGAAATTGATAAGTTTCTTATGGGAATTAAAGATTATTACTGGATCATGGGTGTAGACAAAAGGCCATTCAGATTAATGGCAAATATAAGATAGGGGCTCACTTTATCTAAGGCAGCAACTACACAATGATAATACCAGTACTTGGGCTGTTATCTTAAATCCACAAGTATCTGATAGGAAATGATGATTATAGGTTAACTATAATCGTATTGAGAGTGGCCATTGCAGCTTCATAGTCATTCCTGATGTTCGTTTTTTCTATATCATCACGAAGTACATTAAAGTCTGCTTTAAGTGATTCAATTCGTAATTTTATTGCTGGTGAAGCATATTGTTTTGCATTATTCAAGTTTTCCAGAGCACTATCCAGAGCAACAACGACACTATCATTTTTCCAGGTGTCTTTCTTTTTACTGACCTGGTCTTTAAGTCGTTGTATATCCTTACTTAAATTAATGATTCCACTTTGTCTGGTAGGGTCTGCAACTGCAACGGCTTCATCCAGATATTTAAGGACTTTATTGAGTTCATATTCGGCATCACCTTTATCATGACTGACAAACAGATCATGTTTGGTTCTAAACAGGTGCATTTTTGCATCAAGGAGATGATTCAGGGTTTTTTCAGCAATCGACAATTTTACATAACTGTGAATAAGTTGGTCCGTTTCTCGTTTAATGATTGATGTCATTTGATGCCAATACCGAGCTAAGCTATTTTCATGTTGCTCAGGGTTCCTATTTATCTTTTCTTTAAACGAATTAATTTCAACAGCTAACTTATCCGACTCATCTTTTACTTTAGCAGAAAGGCTATTTTGTGATGCTTTATTTAGCCAGTCGCTTGCAATTTTCAAGTGCTGTTTGGTCGTATCAATGTCACCTTTTTTATAACTATCAAAAGCATTTTTAAGTTCTAAATGGGCTTTTCTCAGAGGTGATAGTTGAGGTGATAATTCTGTGTTTGAAATATCATTAGTTTTAACACTGCTTTGACTTATTCCCTCTTGAGATAATACTGGAAGTGAAATGCAAATGAGTAGAAAAAATATCAAGAATGAAAGCTTCAATCTATAATTTACGTGTATTGGATTCATCTGGAAATTCCTTAAAAAGCTTTAAAATATACGACTATCATATTCAATCCATTAAATAAATTCTATATTTTTAATATTATATTCAACATGATAAGTAGGTGACAGTAATTATTTTAACAAAAAAGACAAGCAAATGTTAAAATAATTACTGTCACCTACTTAAGTATTGCTACTCGCATTTTGCTGGGCGCACGTAAGCAGAGATTATCTCAATGTCGCAATACCATTCACAATACTGGAACCCTGGGCCTTAGGGACTTGGCACTTTAATTTCTGCCAAGTCCCTTTCAGTGGAAAGAATTAATTGGAAAACTCTACCATCTGAACAAACTCCGTCTGGATTACTGGGATCTTAAGGAACCACTGGCAGAGCAATCAGCCGATTTCCAACAACAGCATCGGCTCTGCAGGAATTATTATACTCCATGCACCATGAGGCTAGAGAGGTCGTGGATAGGAATAAAGCTGAAAACCTTGAAGCTGGTCGAACAGAAATGTCACGGCCGGCATAACAAGCAGTGCAGAAAAACAGCGGATAATAGTTAACCAGAGTCTATGAGTGTAGTTCCTTTAAAACGACGTGATTTTTTGAGCTTTATATTGTAGTGTTATTTGCCGTTATCTTTAATTTTCAATAATATAACAAAATAAGGTTATCTGGTAATTATTCGTAAAACGTCAAATAACTGAAGGATAAAATAAGGTTTTAGTATATTTTATCCCTTTATACATAATGTCAAATCATAAGCAGAGTATTTTTCTTTTGTATTTTTCAGGAAATTATATAAGTTTATGTAATAATTGGATTATTTCGTCGTTTTAAAAGATCTGTACCCAGAGTTTATTGAATCACTGGGATGGATTAACCTTGTTTACGCCCTGCAGGAAGTGCCCTTGGGACTACCCTGTGCCAATTTCCAGTGGCGAATATTTAAAACTCAAAGTTGCTCCCAAGAACTGGAACTTCACGATAGCATCCCTGAAAACCGGCATTCATCTTCGACACCTTCCCGCTCGATTGAAATAACAAGCTGTTCACCAGCGATAAAGCCATCAAGTACTTCAGTATAACTCAAGTTGTTTATACCGGTTTTTAGCTGGCGTTGTTGAAGCAGTCCGTCATCATTGAAAATAAGTACCGTATTGCGTTCAAATAATGCTGCAGTGGTAATACGCAATACATTCGTCGATCCAGAATGACTTGAGCATCGGCACTATAACCGGACAGCATGTTGTTAATATTGGTAAATTCAACTTCTATTTTAACAGTGTGTCAACTCTTTCTTCAGATACCATATTGTTTTTGCGTAATGTACGCAAGCGAGTGGCTTCATATTTTTCTACTTCGGCAATGATACAGACCTTGTGTGCCAGTGCAATCGATGCCTGAAATTTATGTTGAGCCAATGAGACCTGTGCCTGCAAATCATCATTCCATATTTCCAGCAGCAGTTGCCCGGCTTTGAGCGTTCCTGCCAGGGTATTAGTTATAGTTGAAAGTACCTCTCTGCGTTACTTTCTGTACCACAATAGCGAGTTGACGTGGACGTTATACAAGTAAGCAGAGCAGCAATGCCGATAATGATCAGCAGACTGATAAAGAAATGTGGTGGTGTTTCAGCATGAAAGATCACAGTTATTTTTTGCAGAAAATTATTATATCTGTTTATTTGCTATCCTACTTTCTAAATTTTTCCTTTGGAAAAATGGTGAATTGCTTTAAAATAACCCAATTGTGAAATAAAGTCTAAGCTGGTGATTTTGTACAGAGCTTTATATACAAGTAATTTTTAGAATTGTGGTGTGCAGTATAGATAAATGAGGATGTATAAATGAAATTTGAGACTTTTTTTCCTTTTCTTATCTGGTTTAAACTACTGACTAAAGGATCCATTAAAGCTGACTTTATAGCGGGCTTAACGGGTGCAGTGATTGTGCTTCCACAAGGTGTTGCTTTTGCAACAATTGCCGGATTGCCGCCAGAATATGGTCTTTATACCGCAATGGTGACGCCTATTGTTGCCGCTTTATTTGGCTCATCATTTCATTTGGTTTCTGG
>QNFO01000070.1 GCA_003646355.1 Gammaproteobacteria bacterium | reverse complement strand
GCTCGTTTCGGGATTGCCCGGTGCGATGGCGAACCAGCCATGGTCCCAGTGCACGGTCATCATCGCCACCGCCATAGAAATTATCAGCGGTATGGCAAACCAGCGCACGGCCAAGCCAATCAGCAAACTAATACCACCCACCAGTTCGGCAAAAATAGCGAGGCTCACCATTAAGGCGGGCGCGGGCAAACCCAAACCCCAGTCGGCATTGCCAAACCAGGCAACCATGTCTTCGTAGTTATGTAGTTTGTGCAAACCAGCGGCAATCATTATCGGCGCTAAATACAAGCGTATTAAAAGAGGTGGCAGTCCATCGAGCCATTTAATGCGATCAAAAACAGCGTCGTGCAATATCGTATAAAACAGTGCCAGCTTGCCCATGCTCAGGTTCTCTTATGCTGTGTGATAGTGGAGTGGGCAATTAGAGAACGGATACTGCAAAAAATTCCCCAGTAATTTAAAGCGAGGAAAATGCGATTTAAAAATACCACTTCACCTTTTATGAGGGTTTTGAAAATAGCGGATTTTGCTCCGCCTGTTTACGATACAAAATATCTAGCGGCACCGATTGGCCGAGTTCAGTAACGATGCGCGCATGGCTGCGATTGAGTTGTCGCGGCTCGCATACACCACAGGAGTGAGCGATGGCACCCACTTCCTGCTCCATTTGCGCCACATAATTAGCCACACGGGTAGCTTTGTCGGTGGGATCAAGCCCTTGCTGAAGATCTTTGTCATGGGTCGCCACACCGGTGGGGCAGGTGTTTTTATTGCACTGCATGGCCTGAATACAGCCCAGCGCAAACATAAAGCCGCGCGCCGAAACCACAAAATCTGCGCCCGCACACAGCGCCCAGGCGACATCGGTTGGGGTGATTAACTTACCGGCAGCAATTAAGCGTATGTGATCACGTAAGCCGTACTCTACTAGCTTGTCATTAACCATGGGCAGGGTTTCACGAATATTCAACCCGGCACTATCAAGCAGACTTTGCGGCGCAGCACCGGTGCCGCCATCACCACTGTCGAGGGTGATAAAGTCGGGGGCAAACTCCTCCACACCGCGCTGCTTAACGGCCTCGCATAGCTCATCAAAAAAACGGGTACCGCCAACCACCAACTTAAAACCGGCCGGTTTTCCGGTAATTTCGCGAACATGCGCCAACATGTCGAGCAACTGATCGACGTTGCGAATATCGGCGTGGCCATTGGGGCTAATGGAAGCCTCTCCAATCGGAATACCCCGGGTCATGGCAATCACCTGTGTGACTTTAATGCCCGGCAGGATACCGCCCTTACCCGGCTTAGCACCCTGGCTGATCTTTATCTCAAACATTTTGACCTGGGGATGGGCCGCCATAGCGAGGAGTTTTTCATCATCTAGCTTGCCAGCTTCATCGCGCACACCGTATTTCGCCGTGCCAATCTGAAAAACAATATCACTGCCCCCTTCAAGGTGATGGGGAGAGAGCCCGCCTTCACCGGTATTTATCCAGCAACCGGCCTTTGCCGCGCCCCGCGATAATGCACTCACTGCCGGTTGCGAGATGGCCCCGAAACTCATCGCCGAAACATTAAAAAAAGATGTCGCTTCAAAGGGCTGGCGACAATGGGGCCCGATGATCAAGGTCTGCGTAGCAGCATAGTCTTCTGTTAAAACCGGGAAGGGGTGGGTAACAAATAACACCGCACCCGGCTCGCTAATACTCTTGCTTGAACCGAAAGCGACCGTACCATCGACATTTTTTGCCGCGCGATAAACCCATGCACGCTTGGCCCGATTAAAGGGCATTTCTTCTCTATCCATAGCAAAAAAGTATTGCCGGAAAAACTCACCCAGGTGCTCAAAAAAATAACGGAAGCGACCCACCACAGGAAAGTTGCGGCGGATGGCATGCTTGGTCTGGCGCGAGTCAACAATGTACATATAAACAATACAGAGAACACCAACACCCAGTATGAAAAGCAAACTATCAACAAAAATTTCCATCAGAAATAAAGAATTCATTTCAAAACCACTCATTAACAGCTCCCCTTCATACACCATTTTCTCTGTCAGTTTTTTCGCTTCAGGAAATAGCATCTGTACCAGACGCCAAAATCCGAGCACTAAAATAAAATCATCATCGCTAACCCCGCCAGTGCATGGCACTGTTAACATAATAACGCCTTTCAACATTAAACCGAGCTATGCCGCCTTTTAATTCAGCAGATAACGCCTCCACCACGAACATCACTCGCATGATCAAGTTGGCACTGCCGATTACTGTTGGACAACTGGCCATTGTCGGCATGAGTGTCACCGATATTATTATTGCCGGGCGCCTCAGCACTGACGATCTGGCCGCTGTCACCCTGGGCAGCACGGTTTTCAATCTCTCCATTATGCTGGTGATCGGCATTATTCTTGGCAACGGCCCCATTATCGGCCAGCTATATAGTGCCGGCAAAACAGACGCTATACGTCGACAATTTCAAAACTGCCTGTGGTTATGCCTGCCTCTGGGCTTACTCTGCAGCCTGTTTATTAGCGCCGGCATCATCCTCTTACCTCGGCTCGACAGTCCTGCAGAAATCACCGGCATTGCCACTAGCTACCTCCTGCCAATGATCGGCAGTGCTTTTTTATTACCTTACATCATGGCGTTTCGCACCACCTTTGAAAGTATGGGCCAGGCGCGTACGGCAATGATTTTCAACCTAATGGGTTTTTTGCTCAACATCCCTCTCGATTACGCCCTGGTTATGGGCAAGTGGGGACTGCCCGCCCTTGGCGGCGCAGGCTGTGGCTGGGCGACATTCTGTGTATCCCTGTTTATTGTCGGTGGCGAGGCCCTCTACGCGCGCAGTGCCCGCACCTTGCATGCCTACCAATTGCTCAACGCAAGACAGGCCTTTGATGGCGAGCGAATAAAAGAAACCCTGCGCATTGGCTTACCTATTGGTGGCGCGATACTGGCCGAAGGTGGCTTCTTCCTGCTAATTCCATTACTGGTCGCCCACCTCGGTGCCGTCACCGTCAGCGGCCACTCGGTGGCGATCTCTTTCGACTGGATGATGTTTATGGTGCCGATGGGTATCTCACAGGCAATATCCATACTGGTTGCCCATGAAATGGGGCGACACCGGGCTCATCAGGCACAGCTCATTTGCACAACCGGGCTCAAACTTACCGCCGTAATCGCCCTTTGCCAGGGCGCTTTTGTATTACTGTTTCGCGAGCAAATTGCGGCCTTATTCACGCCCGACATCGCCGTACAAAAACTGGCTGCATCGCTACTGGTGTACGCCGCTATCTTTCGGGTTTTTGATGC
This sequence comes from Gammaproteobacteria bacterium, assembly GCA_003646355.1. Next base: position 3,106 of record QNFO01000070.1, on the reverse strand, counting down.
CATCAACATCGGCGGCAATGGTGCCCTGCGCGGCTACAAAGATACCCGCATCACTTTAGTGCTAGCCTTTGTTGGCTATTGGCTGATCGGCTTTCCGCTATCTTATTCCCTGGCCCTGAGCGATTTATGGGGTGCACCCCTTGGCGTTGAAGGCTTCTGGATAGGGATGGTCATCGCTTTGGTAATTACAGCAAGCTTGACCACGACACGGGTCTATTTCACCGCACGAAACGCTGTGTTAAAGTCGCGTCCGGCGTAAGACCTCACGCCGCTATCAATCGAGACCTGGTACAACAAGGAAATCGCGTAAGTAATTGCCCGCCCTCGCAGGGGTGCCGAGCGACCGTACGCGATAACGTTAAGATCCATTTAAGGCTCGCTATTATTTACTAAACAGAGAGCCCAGGGTGAACGAACTTAACCTCCAGCCAGACAGCCAGTTGCCCCGCCCACCGCGAGCGGCCTATACCGCACTTGCCAAGGTCTACGACATCGAACAAATCAACTATTGGCTATATTGCCGATGTTTCTACCAGTGGCTTTATGTTGTTTTCCAGCCTCAATTTGCCCGTCGACCAGCGGCGACTGGTTTCCGTCGACTTGCCCCATCCGCAGAAGGGAAAAACGACTATCGAACTCGGCCTTCGCATCGTCTGGAGTAAGCCAGAACAAAAAAACCCACAGCTTCAGGCCGTTGGTTGCGAGATTATGGCGATCGAGCCCCATGACAAATTGAGCTTACTGCACTCATCCATGGCCTATAGTTACAAAATTTAAACGCACTCAAAACCTGAGTGCACTGCTCCGTCGTCGGCAACAATCAATATCTTCGCAGCAGAATGAAATCCCTTGCGTCCTGAAAAGTTACTCTTGCAGTTAAGTGTACGAAGCAGTACCTTTGTTTCAGGAAATAAAAATAAATTATAAACAGGGATTAGGTTACATCTATCACACCGATAGAGCACACCTTGTAGTATCAAACGCCGTTTCGTAACACCGAATGTTGAATAAGGTCATTGCCCAGATGTAATCCTGCCCATCACGCAGGAGCGCAAGCATGCCCACCTACGACACAATTATTCAAAATGGTATTATTTTTGACGGCACTCGCATCCCCCGCTACAAGGGTGATATCGGTATTAAAGATGGCCTTATTGCCAAAATAGGCCGCCTCGACGCGAGTGATGCCAAGCAAGTACTCGACGCCGAGGGCAAGCATGTTTGCCCCGGTTTTATCGACTTACACACCCACTACGACGCACAAATTTTTTGGGATCCCTACTGCACCTTGTCGGGCTGGCACGGCATCACCTCCGTAGTCATCGGCAACTGCGGCTTTGGTTTTGCCCCGGTTAAGCCGGAGTTGCGCGAGCGCTCCATGCTGTCGATGACGCGAGTCGAGGCCATCCCCCTTGAGTCGATGAAAGAGGGTATGCCCTGGGATTGGGTGACCTTTCCCGACTACCTCGACAGCCTCGATCGCACCCCCAAAGCCATCAATATTCTGCCCTATGTGCCCCTTGTACCCCTGCTAATTTGGGTGATGGGCATGGAGCGCGCCAAGGCTGGTGAACTGCCAACACCGGAAGAAGAGGCCGAAATCATCCGCATACTCGAAGAGGCAATGGACGCTGGCGGTTGCGGCTGGTCGGCCCAGCGTCTGGCCCCGGGTTGCGGTGCCGATGTGCAACGCGACTATGACGGCACGCCGATGCCCACCGATGTGATGCACAACGAAACCTGCATCGCTCTGGCCAAAGTACTCGGCCGACGCAACGAAGGCTTTATTCAAATGACCATGCTCAGTGGCAACGAGCCGGAGAAAGATCGCGCCCACATGGAGGAGCTGGCCGAGATCAGTGGTCGACCTGTGCTTTATAACGTGGTGCAAGCCAATGCCAACGATCCCAGCGTGCACCGCGACGCCCTCCAATGGCTCAGTGAATGCCATGCTCGCGGCAACAAAGTTTACGGACAGGGCTTAACGACAGACGGCGGTTTTAACTTTTCCCTCGACGAGTGGAACCTGTGGGACGACTCCGAGGCTTGGCGCCATGTCACCACCGGCACCTTTGAAGAACGTCTGGCGAAAATGGGCGATCCAGCACTGCGCCAGAGCTTGAAAGACAATCCCCCCGGGTTTGCCGCCACCGGGCCTTTGGAAGACACCGTGCTAATACGCACTAACTCCGACCTGTTCGGTGAATTTAAAGACCATAAACTCAGCCTTATCGCGGAAAAAACCGGCAAACACCCGGTCGACGCCATGCTCGATATCGCTGTCGGCACCAACCTGAAAGCCGAATTCTTCGCCTCATTGCCCAGCGCCGGCAACCTCGAGTACATGAAGGAGATTATTGACGACCCCTTTATTACGTTTGGTGTTTCTGACGGCGGCGCCCACACCCGCTTTCTGACTGCCGGGCGCTATCCGACCGAAGCCATTGTCACCTATGTCCGCGAGCATAAAATGCTCTCCCTTGAAGATGTCCACTGGCGTCTGAGCGCTCTACCGGCATCCCTCGCTGGCTTTAAAGACAGGGGCCAAATCAAAGAGGGGGCACCGGCGGATATCGTCGTCTACGATTACGAAAACCTCGAAGTGCTGCCCGGAGAAATTGTCCACGACATGCCCGGCAATGAATGGCGCCGTGTGCAAAAGGCAAAGGGTTATAACTATATTCTGGTCAACGGCGAAGTGATTATCAAAGACGACAAGGAAACCGATGTCTACTCAGGGCGATTATTGCGCCACGGCGATGGTTAATTGATTTAAATAGCCCACGCAATAAAAAAGGCCGGTGCTATAAAAGCCCCGGCCTTTTTTAATACCTATAAGTCCCTACAAATAAAGAACCCATAGGGTGTACCAGGACAACTTACTGAGCGCCCCAGCCACCATCAACCACAAACTCAGAGCCGGTAATAAAGGCGGCTTCATCGGTGCATAAAAATAAGGACATAGTGGCAATATCAATCGGTCGACCCATTTTCGCCATCGGTGTCGAGGCAATAATTGCTTTCATCTGCTCATCACCCATGGTTTTAGCCAGCAGCGTTTCGATAATGCCGGGGTGTACTGAGTTGACCCGAACACCCTGTTGGG
>QNFO01000069.1 GCA_003646355.1 Gammaproteobacteria bacterium | reverse complement strand
TTGTTGAGCCAGTCGAGACTGCGGCGGTGGACACGAGCATTCTTGCGCGTGGGGGCGATGGCGTTATGCAATACGGGGCGACCGGTCGCTGCTGCCAGCGTTTCGAGGAACTGCATATCGGTTTTAATATCACCGGTAGCCTGAGTGATTTGCACATTGCCGTCGCCGCGCTCATGCAGAACTTCGGCGAGGTTGAGTACTTCGGCATCGGACATGGTGTCGGTGACCATGGGGGTGCCGTCGAAATCGGCCTGGGTAGAGTTTTCACCGAGGCGCTGAATGGAAAAGCCCACCAGACCCGCATCCATGCCTTCGTTGAGCAGGCGCTTGAGTTCTTTGCGCTCGGTGGGGTTGGCTTCACGCGTTTTCGCGGCTTCCAGGCCCATCACATAAGTCAGCAGAGAGGCGGTCGGCATATAGTGCACGCAGTTGATGCCCTTGGGCTTGGCATCGAGTGAGTCGAGATACTCGGGGATAGTTTCCCAGGTGAAGGGCATGCCTTCTTTCATGCAGTCGTAGGGAATAGCTTCGGTGCGGGTCATGGTCAGCAGCGAGCGCTCCTGATACTCGGGCTTGACCGGGGCAAAGCCGAAACCGCAGTTACCCAGTACGACTGTCGTAACACCGTGCCAGCCAGAAATGGTGCAGTAAGGATCCCAATGGATTTGCGCATCGTAGTGGGTGTGCAGATCGACAAAGCCGGGGCAAACGATTTTGCCGGTGGCATCAATCTCTTGTTTTGCTGCACCGGGGGCTTCGCCGCCAATTTGGGCGATTTTTCCGTCTTTGATCCAGACATCGGCTATGCGTCGCGGGGCACGGGTGCCATCGACAACAGTGCCGCCTTTAATATGAATATCGTAAACGTCGGACATGGTTAACTCTCCTAAGGTAGAAACTGTGAGATATCGTTCAAGGAATAAAATATAGCGGGCTACGGGCTTTTATAGTGGTGGTGTCAGTAGGCCGTTGTTATTCAAATTGCACGTATCTTATTTATAGTTTTTGGGCAGTTTATCTGTAGAAGTCGGCGGCTGGAATTAAACTAGCTTCTGGCGCTAAACGCTTGAGACTAGTACTTCTTATAATTAAAAAATTCGCAGCTGACTTCTGTGCCCCCTGTAAATCTGAATTCACTATAGCACTAGAATAATCCGTTAAGGAAGTTAGAAAAAATGACTGCATGTTGACATTCTTATTACTTTATAAGCTGTTGTCGAGGTAGCTTGCTTTCTTCTTGTGTGGTGTAGAGGGCTAAGGAGCCTCTAAATCAGTCTGAACTTGTACCTGACGGCTAAAATCATCAGCTTCCTCGTTGCAAAGCTTCGTAATAGCCCGCTATTACGTGCACTTTACGCCTTGAATCTAAAGATTTTAGCTCGCCATCTACTTCGTCCATACTTATTCAGAGGCTCCCTAAACGAACTTTGTGTCACAGCGGGGGATCGCTTACAATTCAATCCGTTCTGCGAGTCTTTTTTACAGCTTTACTTGATTACAAGGTTGACCGTTCCTTAGCCCACACTTGACTGGAGTCTAGTCGCGAGTCAGATTGCGGCTGTTTGCTGGTTTGTTACAGGGCTCGGACACCGACGTTGCAAAGGGCAAGTTTATGGAAGTCGATTTATTTCAACAGGGTATCGATCTGATGCTCTTTGGCATGGGTACAGTGTTTGCGTTTCTGATCTTGCTGGTCGGCGCCATTACCCTGATGTCCTGGGTGATCACACGCTTTTTCCCCGAACCCGTGCAGCCCGAGGTGGTCGTACGGATGTCTCCGGTTGCAGCCGTCGAGCCCCGTATACAGGCAGTGATACAAGCGGCAATGGATAAACACCGCGGTAAGCAATAATCAATAATCAGACGTTATCAAGAGCGAGCTGCGGTCAATTGCAGCCCCGTCGTTTAAACAGTTGAGAGTTATTTAATGGTAGAGCAGAAAAAAGCCCTTGGGATTACCGATGTAGTGTTGCGCGATGCGCACCAATCTCTTTTCGCTACACGTCTGCGTATTGACGATATGTTGCCGATCGCCGAGAAGCTCGACAAAGTCGGCTTCTGGTCACTGGAAACCTGGGGTGGTGCAACCTTTGATGCCTGCATCCGCTATTTGGGTGAAGATCCCTGGGATCGCATCCGCGAGCTGAAAAAGGCCATGCCCAACACGCCTCAGCAAATGCTTTTCAGGGGACAGAACATTCTCGGATATCGCCACTATGCCGATGATGTGGTGACAAAATTTGTCGAGCGCGCCGCCACCAACGGCGTTGATGTCTTCCGCGTGTTTGATGCGATGAACGATGTACGCAATTTACGCACCGCTCTGCAGGCCGTGAAGAATGTCGGCAAGCATGCTCAGGGTACTATTTCTTATACCGTCAGCCCGGTACACAGTATCGACCTGTGGGTGGATATGGCCCGTGAGCTAGAAGATATGCAGGCTGACTCCATCTGTATTAAAGACATGGCCGGTTTGCTGACACCCTATACGGGTTTTGAGCTGGTCAGCAAGCTCAAGAAAGCGGTTAACATCCCCATCCATATTCAAAGCCATGCCACCACCGGCATGTCGACGGCAACGTATTTGAAGTGTATTGAAGCCGGTATCGATAATGTTGATACGGCTATTTCATCGATGTCGATGACCTACGGCCACTCGCCCACCGAGGCCCTGGTGGCCATTCTCGATGGCACCGAGCGCGATACCGGTCTCGATATGGGTCAGCTGGAAGAAATCGCTGCCTACTTTCGCGACGTTAGAAAGAAATACGCTAAGTTTGAAGGTTCTTTACGGGGCGTCGATTCGCGCATTCTTGTCGCCCAGGTGCCCGGCGGCATGCTCACCAATATGGAGAGCCAGTTACACGAGCAGGGCGCTATCGATAAGTTTGACGAAGTGCTGGCTGAAATCCCGCGTGTTAGAGAAGATCTTGGTTTTCTACCGCTGGTGACGCCAACCTCGCAAATTGTTGGCACCCAGTCGGTCATTAACATACTCACCGGCGAGCGCTATAAAACGATTACCAAAGAGACAGCAGGCGTTCTAAAAGGTGAATATGGTGCAACACCGGCCCCTGTGAATGCCGAGTTACAGGCCAAGGTGCTGGAGGGCGGTGAGGTGATTACCGTGCGCCCCGCTGATTTGATTCCCGCTGAGCTGGATAAGCTGATTGCCGAGCTGGATGGTGCAGCAAAAGAAAAAAATATTACCTTGAAACAGGGTGAGCAGAAGATAGACGACGTGCTGACTTATGCACTGTTTCCGCAAATTGGTTTGAAGTTTCTCGAAAACCGCGATAACCCCTCTGCCTTTGAGCCCGTACCAACGGGTAAAGAGGGTGGTGTTGTCACCAATGATAGCGGCGAAGAAATTTATACCGTCAGCGTTGAAGGTCGTGACTACACTGTGGCCGTGAGTAACGGCGGCGATGTTTCGGCGATTGTGCCCATGGGCGGCGATGCTCCCGCAGCGGGTGGCGCAGGGCCAGCCGGTGGTGGCGAGCCGGTTCCGGCACCGTTAGCGGGCAATATTTTCAAGGTGCTGGTTAGCCCCGGTCAGCAGGTCGTCGAGGGTGACAATCTGATTATTCTCGAGGCGATGAAAATGGAAACCGCCGTGAGTGCCGCACGAGCGGGCACCATAGGTGACGTGTTGGTGAAAGAGGGCGATGCGATTAGCGTTGGTGATCCTCTGGTCACACTCATCTAGCCTGCGGAGAAAATCATGGAACAAATGTTAAAACTCTGGACCGAATCCGGCCTGGCACAAGTAGACGCGGGCACAGTGGTAATGATGGCAGTGGGCTTTACCCTGCTGTTTCTGGCTATCCGTAAAGGCTTTGAACCCCTGTTACTGGTGCCCATTGGCTTCGGTACTATTCTCGTTAATATCCCCGGCGCCGGTTTTGAGGCCGCGCCCATCTACGATGCGATGGGCCATCTCGAATCCCCCGGCGGCTTGATGTACTACATCTACAACGTCGGTATCGCCTCTGGCATGTTTCCGCTGATTATCTTTATGGGTGTCGGTGCTATGACCGATTTTGGCCCCTTGCTGGCTAATCCGAAGACATTGCTGCTCGGTGCTGCAGCTCAGGTGGGTATTTTTGTCACTGTGATGGGTGCAGTGGGTTTGAGTAGTTTGGGTATTCTCGACTTCTCTATTCGCGATGCCGCATCGATCGGTATTATCGGCGGCGCTGATGGGCCAACGGCTATCTTTGTGACCAGTAAGCTGTCACCCGATTTACTCGGTGCCGTGGCAGTAGCCGCCTATTCCTATATGGCGTTGGTCCCAATTATTCAGCCACCGATTATGCGCGCGCTGACCACAGAGGCTGAACGCAAAATCGAAATGGTGCAGCTGCGCCCCGTATCAAATCGGGAAAAAATCGTTTACCCGATGATGTTATTAGGTCTTGTGGCGATGTTGCTACCGAGTGCTGCGCCACTGCTGGGTATGTTTTGTTTTGGTAATTTAATGCGTGAATGTGGTGTCGTCGATCGCTTGAGCGATACTACCCAAAACGCCTTGATCAACATTGTCACCATTTTTCTTGGCCTCGCGGTTGGTTCTAAAATGAGTGCCGATAAATTTCTCAACTGGGAAACCCTGGGTATTCTTGCCCTCGGTGCACTGGCATTTTGTATCGGCACGGCGGCTGGTGTGCTAATGGCCAAGTTGATGAATCGGTTTAGCGAGACACAGATCAACCCTTTAATCGGTTCAGCCGGTGTGTCGGCTGTACCGATGGCTGCGCGAGTCTCGAATAAAATTGGCCTTGAGGCTAACCCCCAGAATTTTTTGTTGATGCACGCCATGGGGCCGAATGTGGCCGGTGTTATCGGTTCGGCTGTTGCGGCAGGTGTGATGATTTCTATGGTTTCCGGATTTTGAATCCTGGCATCTGGAGTTTATAGATGACTGTGCAGGAAACTATCGTCAACAAACTGCGTGACGGTTTATCGCCCACACATTTACAGGTCGACAATATCAGTCATATGCATGCCGTGCCGGCAGATGCCGAGACACACTTTGATATTGTTGTAGTCTCTGACACTTTTGCAGGTTTACGCGCTGTGCAATGTCATCAGCGGGTTTATCAACTGCTTGCTGAAGAATTGTCCTCCGGCGTTCATGCTCTGGCTATCCATGCCTTTACGCCCGAGTACTGGGCACAAAGTGGTGAGGTGCCAGCTCCGCCGGAATGCCTTGGTGGTGGCTAGCCTGTGTTATTAGCGTGTCTTTAATCGACGCGCTCTCTCATTTTGTGATGTTGCCACCATTTTCTTAATGAAAACGGCCCTAAATGTTATTTCATTTAATCTGGGTCAATTTAAGTCTTTTCCTCTAATGCTCTAATTGCTGGGAAATTTTCTTAGAGAGGGATAGATAGTATGGGAAGTCAAAAAATCAATTCATTAGTTGCCGGTTCTTTGTTAGCTACTGGTTTAGCCTGTGGCGCAGGTAGTGCGATGGCCTATGAGGCGGGGGATATTATTCTTCGCGCTGGTATTGTTTCAGTGCAGCCGGATGAAAGTAGTTCTTCGCTCGAGCTTAATGGTACCGCTTTGGCGGGAACCAGTGCGGGTGTAGACAGTAACGAGCAGTTGGGCCTGACAGGCACCTACATGCTGACATCGAATGTCGGTGTTGGTCTTCTGGCAGCCACCCCTTTTGAACACGATATTACGGCCAATGGCTTAGGCGTGGATGCTGGCTCAACAAAGCACTTGCCCCCTACATTAACCCTGCAATACTTTCCTATGGATTCGGCGTCCGATTTCCAGCCCTATGTTGGCATCGGTGTTAACTATACGGCGTTCTTCGATGAGAAAGTCGATAGTGAGTTAGAGGTAGCATTAGGTAGTCGTGGTGATCTCGAGCTTGATGATTCTATTGGTCTGGCCCTGGAAGCAGGTTTTGACTATGCGATTGACGAACACTGGGTATTAAATGCGGCTGTTTGGTATATCGATATCGAGACAAGTGCAGACTTTACGTTCGACAATGGCTCACGTGTTAAAGCCGATGTTGATATTGATCCCTGGGTTTATCTGGTGGGTTTAGGTTATAAGTTTTAGAATTATTTATTGTTAGTCAAAAACCGGGACAAACTGTCCCGGTTTTTTTATGTCGAGTATTTATTGTTTTTTACCAAGCGCCTGAATAATGACTTTGCGCGTATCGGCTGGATCAATAACCGCATCGATTTCAAGAAAGCTCGCAGCCTCTGTCGCTTTACCGCGCTCGTACATGGCGTTAAGTAATTTGTTGAATAGAATCTCTCGCTCGCCTTCCGTTTTAACGGCCTCTAATTCTTTTTTGAAGCCGAGATGCACAGCTCCTTCCAGGCCCATGGCGCCGAATTCACCGCTCGGCCAGGAGGCACTGTAGACCGGGCGAGAGAAGCTGCCGCCAGTCATGGCGATAGCACCTAAACCGTAA
>QNFO01000068.1 GCA_003646355.1 Gammaproteobacteria bacterium | reverse complement strand
TAGCCCCGCAGCGGGAATAATTCTCTCAGCACCTATAATTACAATAAACTGATGCTGGTATTTTCATTGTTCTGTCGATAAGTACCGGCCCTACTTTAAGGGAATAGTCGTATGAAATTTGGCGTACAAACACTGTTTGGTGGCCCGGTAGCCTCACAGCCGGAATATATTATTGGCACCGCGAAAGCGCTGGAAGACCGAGGCTTTAGTAATATCTGGGCTGCGGAACACGTGGTTAACTTCCCCAGCTATGAATCGGCCTATCCTTATAGTGACGATGGTGTACCGCCCTTTGGTGCCGACACGGGCATTATTGAACCCTTCACTGTGCTGACCTTTCTTGCGGCCCACACTTCTACTATTAAGCTCGGCACCGGCATCACCATTTTGCCTCAGCGCAATCCGGTCTATCTGGCCAAGCAGGCGGCCGATGTTGATGTGCTCTCGGGCGGGCGGATGATTGTTGGTATTGGCACCGGTTGGTCGTCGGAGGAGTTCGGCGCCTTGAATGTCCCCTTCGAACACCGGGGTAGCCGCACTCGAGACTATCTACATGTGGTGCGCAGTCTCTGGTGTGATGAGGTCTCCAGTTTTGAGGGCGAATACTATTCACTACCCGAATGTGTACAAGGGCCAAAGCCGATACAAAAACCCCACCCGCCGATGTTCTTTGGCGGCGAGAGCAACCCTGCCCTGCGCCGTGTTGCAGAGTTTGGTCAGGGCTGGATGGGCTATCGTTTGACGCCGGAAGCACTGCCCGAGCGGCTCGAAAAACTATCGAAGATGTTGGCGACTTACGACCGCTCGCTGAGCGATATCGAAATCGCCATTTCACCCTACGATATGGCTTGTGATCTTGATACGGTCAAGCGTTTTGCCGACCTCGGCGTCGAGCAGATTATTTTGGTGGGTTTTGCCGATAGCCTGGAAAAAATGGAGCAAACGCTGGATACCTTTGCCGAAACACTAGTGGTACCAGCCGCTAATATTTAGCGCGATGCACGCCCTCCCCCGATTTTAATGACAAGGTAAAAATATGTCCGCTTATGTAATAGTCGATGTCAACGTCACCGACCCCGAGGCTTATGAAGCCTATAAGCAACTGGCCCCTGCCGCCATCGAAGCCTTTGGCGGTGAGTACCTTGCCCGTGGCGGTGCGGTCGATGTCTTTGAAGGCAATCGCACACCGAATCGCACGGTGATTTTAAGGTTTGAATCAATGGTCAAAGCCAGAGCCTGGGTCGACTCAGAAGAATACCGCGAGGCGAGAATGGCGCGGCATAAATCGGCGGTGTCTCATATGATGGTGGTTGAGGGCGTATAGCCGTACGTTAAGGTAGTGATGTTTTGATAACAAAGACGAAAAATAATAATGATTAAGGCTTTCGATCACGTCGCCATCCCGATTCAAAAAGTCGATGAAATGATCGCTTTCTATAAGGCCCTTGGTTGTGGCGTGGGTGATGACTTCGGCAAACGGCTTTATTCGATTCACTTTGGCGACAATAAAATTAATTTCCATACCCCCGCTATTTGGCAGTCGGGCAAATTTTCCTTGCGTGGGCCAAGCGCGCAACCGGGCTGTGGTGACTTTTGTTTTGTCTGGGGCGATACCGAGGCGGCATTGCATCAATTGCTCGGTCAGTTGAATGCAGACATTGAAGAGGGGCCGGTGGAGCGCGTCGGCGGGCGCAATGGCGGTCGCGATAGTGGCACCAGTGTTTATATTCGCGACCCGGATGAAAACCTGCTGGAGTTTATTGTTTATCCTCGTTAGCTATTTCGACGTCCAGGCCTGGTTTGTTTAATCCCTATGTATGATCTCTATTCCTGTAATCGCGGTGATACGGCGCGTTTCATTCTCGGTAAATCCGGTTGTGCCAAACTCCATGTCATTGGACTCAACCCCAGTACAGCTAACCGTGAAAAGGCCGATACAACCGTGGCGAAGGTTGAACAAGTGGCCTTGCGTAGTGGTCATGACGGCTTTGTGATGGCCAACCTCTACCCGCTGCGCGCCACTGACCCGCAAGACTTACCCGTTAAACACAATGCGCGATTATCCCGGCGCAATATTCTTGAAATCGTTGATAGTTTTGGTAATGAGCCACCCGTGATGTGGGCTGCCTGGGGCGTGAATATCAGCTCTCGCCCCTACTTATTAAAGGCCTGTATCAAGCTGCACCGGGAGGTTTCTAACAGAGGTGGGCGTTGGTTGCACTACGGCGAATTGTGTCAGCACGGCCATCCCAGGCACCCCTCTCGACTTTCCTATCAGTGGTCTTTTTCCGAGTTTGATATGGCAGCCTATCTAGCGGCCATGACTTAGCTTGGCTGAAGGGTTGAGAGGGGAAACCCTCAAAGCACCATAATGGCATCCATTTCTACCAGGGCATCGCGGGGCAGTGATTTAACGCCAATGGCGGCGCGGGCCGGATAGGGTTCGGTAAAGACCTGGCCCATAATTTCATTGACTGTTGGAAAGTGGGCGAGGTCGGTGAGGAAAATATTTAACTTAACAATGTCAGCCAGTGAGCCGCCAGCCGCTTCGCAGACCGCACTCAGGTTGGTAAAAACCTGTTGAATTTGTTCGCCAATATCGTCGGAGATCATCACCATTGTCGCCGGTACCAGCGGAATTTGCCCGGAAAGGTAAACGGTATTATCGACTTTAATGGCCTGTGAATAGGTGCCAATCGCCTGGGGGGCATTGTCGGTGTGGATCACGGCTTTATTGGGCATGGTGCTATTCTCAAGATTATTTATTCAGTTTTCGGGATTTAATTTTTTATGCGGTATACAGCCTGCACGGATTTTAAGCCGCGAATCCTACGCATAATGTTGGCGAGGTGGATGCGATCTTTGACGCCGATAATTAAATTAATGGTGCTGGAGTGAGCGTCTTGCTCCTTAATATTAATCTGGTCGATGGTGGCATCCTGCTCAGTAATCCGAGCTGCCAGAGTGGCGACAATGCCTCGATCTGAATAGACCTCGAGTTTTAGTTCTACCGGGAATTCGCCCTTGACCGTGGGCGACCAGCTGAGAGGCATACACTTCTCTGCGTTGGAGCGTATATCGTTGAGGTTTTTACAGGAGTCGCGGTGTACCACCAGGCCGCGGCCAGGGCTGATATGGCCAAGAATTAAATCACCGGGGATGGGGTGGCAGCAGCGTGCGTAGCTGGTGATCAAGCCATCGGCATTGTCGACCAAAATAGGCGAGTCGAGATTGGGTGCGGATTTTTGGCGCTTCTTTTCAGGTATCAGTACATTGGCAACAGCGTAGGCCACACGGTTGCCGAGACCGATTTGTTGGAGTACAGACTCAAAAGTTTCGGCTTCAGTTTCTTTGAGTAAGTGTTTTATCTGTGACTTTTTAATATCGTGATAACTGGAACCAAAGTTGTTGAGAGCTCGGTCGAGTAGGCGCTTGCCGAGGTCGACCGATTCGTCGTGTTGCTGGGTTTTCAAAAAGTGGCGGATGGCGCTGCGTGCTTTGGCGGTAAGGACAAAATTGAGCCACGAAGGGTTTGGCTGGGCACCCGGTGCAGTGATAATACGTACGCGCTGACCACTTTGCAGAACTTCAGACAGGGGGCTGAGCTGGCCGTTAATCTCACAGGCGACACAGGTGTTACCGACCTGTGTATGTACGGCGAAGGCAAAATCGACAGCTGTTGCTCCGGTGGGCAGCTCAATGATTTCTCCCTGTGGGGAGAAGACATAGACCTCGTCGGGGAACAGGTCAGTTTTGACATGCTCGATAAACTCGAGGGAATTACCGGCCTGCTGCTGTATTTCAAGTAGTCCCTCTAACCAGCGGTTGGCGCGGCGCTCGTTGCCTTGAGCACTTTCGATGCCCGATTTGTAGAGCCAATGTGAAGCGATGCCGTAATTGCCGAGGTCATCCATTTCCGTGGTGCGGATTTGAACTTCAATAGGTATTCCGTCAAGTCCAACCAACACGGTGTGCAGGGACTGGTAGCCATTAGACTTGGGGATGGCGACATAGTCTTTGAACTCGCCGGGTATCGGCTTGTAGAAATTATGCAATATACCCAGAGTTCGGTAACAGTCGTCGACATTTTCTACGACCACCCGAAAGGCGAAGACATCGGTAATATTTTTGAAAGAGCGCTGCTTGGTTTTCATCTTCTGGTAAATACTCCAGAGATGTTTTTCGCGCCCGGTTACAGAAGCCGTGATACCAACAATACTGAGCTGCTCTTCAATAGCTTGTTTGATATCCACAACCAGTTCGTTGCGATGGCCGCGGGTTTTGTTCAGGGCTCGGGTAATGTGTTCATAGCGCAGGGGATAAAGCGCGGCAAAACCGAGATCTTCAAATTCAATACGAATATCGTTCATGCCCAGCCGCTGGGCGAGGGGGGCGTAGATTTCCAGGGTTTCGCGAGCGATGCGTCGGCGTTTATCGGGTCTGAGCACTCCCAGTGTGCGCATATTGTGCAGCCGATCTGCTAGCTTCACCAGTATGACGCGAATATCCCGGGCCATCGCCAGAGCCATTTTTTGAAAGTTTTCGGCTTGTTGCTCTGCTTTGGAGGCAAACTCAATTTCGGTAAGCTTGCTAACCCCGTCAACCAGTTCTGAAACAGTTTTACCAAAGCGCCAGCTAAGTTGAGTTTTGGTAGCGCCGGTGTCCTCGATAACGTCATGCAGCAAGGCTGCCATTAAGCTCTCGTGGTCCATGTGCATATCGGCAAGGATAGAGGCGACGGCAATGGGGTGAATGATGTAGGGCTCGCCGCTTTGTCGGAATTGTCCTTCGTGGCTGCGCTCAGCGAATTTGTGAGCGCGCAGAACTTTTTTGACTTCAGCGGGTTGGAGGTAGGAGGAAAGCTTGTCGTTGAGAAGATCGAGCGCTTGCAAGTCTTTCCTCCGGGTGATGACTTACTCTTCGATGATGGGTGGTGCAGTGTTTTCGTCGGCGTTAAGGTTCGCCGTTAGCATATCCAGTGAGAGAATTTCGAGAGCCTCTTCTTTTTCTTCGAGAATGCTAGCGTCAATCAGGCCTTCTTCAATTTCACGCAGGGCGACAATTGTGGGTTTGTCGTTTTCCCAGGGAACCAAAGCCTCTTTGCCGCCAATGGCTAATTGACGAGCGCGTTTGGAGCCGACAAGAACTAGCTCGAAACGGTTTTTAACATGATCCAAACAATCTTCAACGGTGATTCTAGCCATTAAAACTATACCTTCTTTGTAACGCGATTAAATTTCTACTCGACCAGCAATTATAATGAAAAAAGTTAATTTATAACAGCAGTTCTTTTATCAGGGCCTGATGTTGGTGTTGTTGTTTTTTACGCAGTAGCTTGCCGCTGCTGACAATAAGAGCCAGTTCATCGAGAGCGGTGGCAAAAACATCGTTAATGATCAGGAAGTCGGCATCGGCGAAGTGGGACATTTCTGCCTGCGCCTCGGCGATGCGCTGGGCAATGACCTCTGCTCCATCCTGACCGCGCTGGGTGAGTCGCTCGAGCAGTGTGTTTTTACTGGGAGGCAGAACAAAAATACTCACGGTATCGGGGTTTTGCTGGTGAATTTGGGCGGCGCCCTGCCAGTCGATTTCGAGGATGACATCGCAGCCACTCGCCAGAGTGTCGTCAACCCACTGTCGGGAGGTGCCGTAGCTGTTGCTGAATACCTGGGCGTGCTCCAGGAAGGCTTGCTGCTTGAGCATGGCCTGAAATTGCTCTTTGCTGACGAAGTGGTAGTTCACCCCGTCAACTTCACCCGGGCGTTTCGGGCGGGTTGTGTGAGAAATGGAAACCTGGAGGCCTGTGCTTTTTTCGAGTAGAGCTGTAACCAGGCTGGTTTTGCCCGCCCCGGAAGGTGCAGAAATAGTATAGAGGGTGCCGCGCTGGGTCATATTGGGGTCTCTTCTGGCTATTCGAGGTTCTGAACTTGTTCGCGAATTTGCTCGATCAGTACTTTTAGTTCGACGGCGGAGTGGGTTGTTGTCGCGGCCTGGGACTTGGACGAAAGCGTATTGGCCTCGCGATTCAATTCCTGCAGCAGGAAGTCGAGCCGCCTGCCAACGGGCGATGTACTGTCGAGCGCGCGACTAAACTCTTCGATGTGAGTTTCAAGTCTATCAAGCTCTTCATCGACATCACTTTTGTTGGCGAGATAAACCAGTTCCTGCTCTATTCTTTCGTCATCAAGCTGTGCTGCAAACTGTTCAAGTTTATCTCGAATTTTCTGTTCTTGCTGCGCCATTAATTGCGGTAGCACTGTACGGATATTAGCGACTTCGCGCTGAATTTTTTCCAGTCGCTCGCGGATAAAGATGGTAAGCCGGTCGCCTTCGCGGGTGCGAGCATCAATCAACAGGGTTAAAGCCTTATCGTAAATTTGAAGGCTTGCGGCCTTAAGGCTTTCTGTGTCGACTTTGTCTTCTTGCATCACGCCGGGTGCTTTCAGTACATCGAT
>QNFO01000067.1 GCA_003646355.1 Gammaproteobacteria bacterium | reverse complement strand
CATCAGACCAACCGCTTCGCACTTTGACCCACAGGGTTAGCATTACTTTGCTGCCGAACAGGCGCTCCATATCGATGCGGGCCGCCTGGCCAATACTTTTTAAACGCTTTCCCTTTTCGCCTATTATTATTTTCTTTTGCCCCTCTCGCTCAACCAAAATGAGGGCGTTGATATGGCGAATATGGCCCTTCATTTCGAAGGCTTCAATCTCAACAGTAATCTGATACGGCAGTTCTGCACCAAGTTGACGAGTGATTTTTTCACGAACTAGCTCGGCGGCGAGAAATCGTTCTGACCGGTCGGTGACCTGATCTTCAGGAAAGAGGAAAACGCCCTCGGGAATATACTTTGTAATTTGCTCTTCGAGTAGGTCCAGGTTTTTTTTCTGCAAGGCTGACACAGGAATAATTTCAGCGTCGGGCATAAGTTTCTGTAGGGACTCGATATGGGGCAAGAGTTCGCCGGTATCATCTATCCTGTCGACCTTATTAATCGCAACGATGACAGGTGAGCTTGTACCGGCCAGTTTCTCAGCGACGGCTTTATCTGCCTCTGTCCATAACAAACGATCGAGAACAAACACAATCACATCAACGTCCCGGATTGCCGTCTGAGCCGCTTTATTCATATAGCGATTAAGCGCTTTATCCTGATCACTGTGAATACCCGGGGTATCAACAAAGATAAGCTGGCAATCATCAGAGGTTTTTATGCCCAGCACGTTGTGACGCGTCGTTTGTGGCTTGCGCGATGTAATGCTTAGCTTTAAGCCGAGTATATGATTGAGTAAGGTTGACTTACCCACGTTGGGACGACCAACAATCGCCACGTAACCGCAGTGCTGAGTTTGCTCTTCTACCATTGAATTATTGCCCTTTACCCATTTTTTTACCCTGGCCCTGTATATCATTCAGTGCTGCCGTCGCAGCAGCCTGTTCCGCTTTGCGACGGCTACTCGCAGCCCCTCGATAATCATTAGAGTCACCAGCAAGGCAACATTGCACGTCAAAATGCTGAGCATGCCCTTCACCACTAACCGTCAGCAACTTGTACACCGGTAGAACTTCGCCCTTGCCTTGCAGATATTCCTGTAAGCGGGATTTAGGATCCTTGTGCTCGTCACCCAAAGACAAATTACTGAGCAGCGGCTCGAACCAGGAAACAACACAGTCACGACAAACATTAAAGCCGGCATCGAGTAAAATTGCGCCAATTACCGCTTCATAGGCACCGGCCAATATAGAGTCACGCCGAAAACCACCACTTTTCAATTCACCAGAGCCCAGGCGCAACTGATCACCTAGGTCGATGGCGCGGGCCATTTTAGCCAGGGCCTCACCTTTTACCAAAACGGCACGCAGGCGACTTAAGTCCCCCTCGCTAGCCGTTGGGAATTGACGGTACAGCATTTCACTGACGATCATGTCCAGCACCGCATCGCCAAGGAATTCCAGGCGCTCATTATTGAGCGAGCTAAAACTACGATGGGTTAATGCCTGTTCAAGTAATGCCGGATCGAGAAAGCTGTGGCCTAAACGATTAATAAAACGACGGAGTGAAATTTTCACCAATGATTAACGCTTATTGAACAATTAGAGGGCCGATGTATCGTAGGCATTTTCAAAGACGACGACGACATCGACATTAGCAAGGAAGTTAATTCGCCTTTCATAGTCGAGACGAACAATAGTTGCCGTTTTTTTACGTTCAATAACAAGGTCTTTGACACTCACATCACGTACATTATTGACCGTGAAATAATCTGATAATTTGCGACGAATTTGCCGGTCCGTCAGCGTGTGGACAGACTCATTCTCAAGGGACTGTAAGGCAGCATTAACAAAGGAATTATCAAGAAAAAGGGGACCAACGCGGGTCGCGATCGTGAGAAAAAAACCACCGATGGCTAATACTAATAAAAGCCCCAATGCCGATAAGCCCTGCTGTTTATTATGTCGCATATTGATCTTCTCTCGCAGTGTTAACGTATGGCGCCCACTGTATCAAAACTGGGTATGCTTAGCACTTTCTCCCAGTGCATCCAGACCGCAAAAGCCTTACCAACCACGTTCTTTTCCGGCACGGGACCCCAGACTCGACTATCGCTACTGTTATCTCGATTATCGCCCACCATAAAATAATGCCCTTCTGGCACGATAGTACTGTAGTTACGACCCAGTGGCCCTGGGGTTTGGTGCTTACGAATCAGATGATCGACACCCGTTAAATCTTCCATCATAATTTGTGAATTACTGGGAGAGCTTCGCTCGGTCATACTTTTATCAACAAAATAAGGCTCCGCGCTGTCGAGTGTTGACTGCGGCATTTTTTCGCCATTAACAAACAGCACATTATTAATAACGCGAATCTCATCACCGGCCAAACCGACCACCCGTTTAATAAAATAACGTTTGTCATTGGGTGGGAAAAACACCATCACATCGCCGCGCTGAGGTTCTCCGAGGGAGAGTACTTTGGTACCCGTGACGGGCAAACGAAGACCGTAGGCAAACTTATTAACGAGAATAAAATCGCCAATTTTCAGGGTGGGAATCATTGATCCGGAGGGAATTTGAAAGGGTTCAACAATAAAGGAACGCAGTACCAGAACCACAAGAAGAACAGGAAAAAATGGCGCCGTCGATTCAACAAACCAGGGAGCCGCATCTTCCTTTTCTCGTTGCTTTGAAAAATATAAACGCTCCGCCAGCCACATAAAACCTGCGACGGCAGTGAGTACAACTAAGATAAGTGGAAAGTCGAAATCCATTATTAATTATCCGTTTTTAGTACTGCCAGGAAAGCTTCCTGGGGGATTTCCACAGAGCCTACCTGCTTCATGCGCTTTTTACCGGCTTTCTGCTTGGCCAGTAGTTTTTTCTTACGGGAGATATCACCGCCATAACATTTTGCCGTAACATTTTTACGCAGGGCTTTTACGGAGGTTCGTGCAATAACATGCCCACCCAGTGCCGCCTGAATAGCCACGTCAAACATCTGTCGAGGCACCAACTCTTTCATTTTCTCAGTGATCAAACGGCCTTTTTGCTGGGCATTATCGCGATGAACAATCAGCGCGAGGGCATCAACTTTATCGCCATTAATCAAGATATCGAGGCGCACTAAAGGTGCTACCTGGAAGCGTTTAAAGTTGTAATCCAGAGAGGCAAAACCGCGACTGACCGACTTCAGTCTATCGAAAAAATCCATCACCACATCGGCCATTGGCATTTCATAAGTGAGCGACACCTGGTCCCCAGTAAACTGCATATCTTTTTGTACGCCGCGCTTTTCAACACAGAGTGAAATCACATTACCGACATAATCCTTCGGAACAAGAATATTCGCTTCACACAGGGGCTCGCGCATTTCATCGATATAACCCGGGTCGGGAAGATTCGAGGGGTTGGAAATATAAAGCAGCTCACCATTGGTGTGCAGTACCTCGTAGACAACGGTCGGCGCCGTACTAATTAAATCGAGGTT
Source organism: Gammaproteobacteria bacterium (assembly GCA_003646355.1). The sequence continues at coordinate 3,061 of QNFO01000067.1, read as the reverse complement.
GTATTCCCGCTCGAGCCGCTCCTGAATGATCTCCATGTGCAGCATGCCGAGAAAGCCACAGCGAAAGCCAAAACCCAAGGCGTCTGAGCTTTCAGGTTCGTAGAAAAGTGAGGCATCGTTCAGCGTCAGTTTCGCCAGGGCTTCGCGAAAATCTTCAAAGTCTTCAGAATTAATGGGGAACATACCCGCGTAAACCTGCGGATTCACTTTCTGAAACCCCGGCAACGACTCAATATCGGGGCTACTGGCGTGGGTAATCGTGTCACCAACAGGCGCGCCGTGAATATCTTTAATACCGGCCACTACAAAGCCCACTTCGCCAGCCCGCAGCACACCGGTTTCTGTACGTTTGGGTGTAAAGACACCAATACTATCGGCAATATGTGCTTTACCGATACTTTTCGTAATAATCTTCTCACGGCGACGTAAGGTGCCCTGCATGACCCGAACCAGGGACACAACGCCCAGATAATTATCAAACCAGGAGTCGATGATTAAGGCCTGTAACGGTGCATCGACATCGCCCTGTGGCGGCGGTATTTCAGCCACCAATTGCTCGAGGATATCCTGTATGCCGAGGCCGCTTTTGGCACTACACAACACCGCATCACTGGCATCAATGCCGATAATATCTTCAATTTCCTGACAAACACGCTCTGGTTCTGCCTGAGGCAGATCCATTTTATTGAGTACCGGGATCACTTCCAGGCCCTGGGCGATGGCCGTATAGCAGTTAGCTACAGACTGAGCTTCAACACCCTGAGCCGCGTCGACAACCAACAGCGCACCTTCGCAGGCCGCCAATGAACGTGACACCTCATAGCTAAAGTCAACGTGACCTGGCGTATCAATAAAGTTGAGCTGATAGATACGCCCGTCTGCGGCTGTGTATTCGAGGGTAACGCTTTGCGCTTTAATCGTAATGCCACGCTCGCGCTCGATATCCATCGAGTCGAGTACTTGACTGTCCATTTCCCGCTCACTCAGGCCGCCGCAGAACTGTATAAAGCGGTCGGCAATCGTCGACTTACCGTGATCGATATGGGCAATGATGGAGAAATTACGAATATGGCTGAGGTCTGACACAGGGCTTTTAGGATCCATAGCTTAGGGGAATTTGAGCGACGCGAATTCTAGCGTATTTAGCCCCGCTAAGCTATGAACCTTGTTTAACCTTAAATTCAGTCAACGACAGATTTTGTCTCGCAGTAGACCGTACGAAATCAGTTAAGCTCAATAGTGCGGAAGATTGAACGACCACGACGAAAAAAACGTAGGGCCACCGGGGTGCCGGTCGGCAACTGTTTAAGTATCGCGTCATAATCATTCATATTATTTAATGTCTGGTAACCAAGCTGCACCAGCACATCGCCCACCTGCAACCCCGCTTCGCTGGCAGATGAGTCAGGATAGACCTTGACCACCACAACACCACCCGACAGGTGTCGTTTTTCAAGCGCCTCATCATCGAGATCATCAAGGTCCAAACCCAGAATATCGCCACCGCCATTGGCTGCTGTCCGGCCCTCACCGGGACGGACTCCAACACTCACGGAGACTATCCTTTCTTTACCGCGACGAATAACAGCGGCATCAACCTTTTTCCCCGCAGCGAGAAGCCCCACGATATGGGGTAAATCACTGGCCTCGACGACAGGCTGGCCATTAAAGCGGATTACCACATCACCCGCTTTAAGGCCTGCTTTTTCGGCTGGGCCACCGGGTTCGAGTTGTGCAAGCAGAGCGCCCTGAGGTTTTTCCAGCCCAAGAGATTGAGCAAGATTTTTGTCCACATCCTGTATATAAACACCGAGCCAGCCTCTATCGACACGTCCTTTTTCTTTAAGTTGCGCCACCACTTCAAGGGCAACGCTGACAGGAATAGCAAAAGATAAGCCAATGGAGCCACCCGAACGGGTATAGATTTGCGAATTAATACCCACCACTTCGCCGTCAAGGTTAAATAACGGCCCCCCCGAATTACCGGGATTAATAGCGACATCAGTTTGAATAAAGGGCACATAGTCTTCACCTCGAGCGGTGGGAATGCTGCGCCCAATAGCACTAACGATACCCGTACTCGCTGAATAATCGAGGCCAAAAGGTGAGCCAATGGCAACCACCCACTCCCCCACCTTCAGGTCGTCGGGCTCGCCAAAATGAACCACAGGGAGTCCCGTCTCATCAATCTTGAGCAAGGCCAAATCCGATCGCGGATCAAGCCCAATGATCTCAGCCTCATACTCTCGCCTGTCGTTTAAGCGCACTGTAATTTGTTTAGCCGTACCCACCACATGATTATTGGTGAGGATATAACCCTCAGGGGAAATAATAAAACCCGAACCCATGGAGCGGGCTTTACGCTCAGGACCGGGACGTTGATTGAACAAGTCCTTCAACGCATCAGGAATTTGGCCTTGAGGAATAGATTCTCTACGCCGACTTGAGCTTGTTTCAACGGCTGTGATTTTCACGACTGCGGTGGAGTTTTTTTCTATTAATACGGTAAAGTCTGGCAACTGCGCATGGGCAGTGAAAGCACAGGCAAACACACAACAAAAAGCGATAACAGCACGTGTCACCATCAAGCGTTCCTCTTCAGTTTATTATTCAACAAGATCAACTATAGCCGAGCTAGCTTAATACAGCTCGTAGAAATCACACATCGAGTAAATGTGCCTGTAACGTCGACTCATGGGCAGGGGAGTTCAACAGGTGTCCGGTAAAGAAGCCACCGCCAAGCAATGCCAGCAAGCCACAAATAATGGCGGCTGGCTCATTTGCGAATAAGGTGTCGCCTAGCCAAATGCCCAGCAGGAGCAGCAGTAATGGCAACAGGTAAATCAGCAGGGAGCCACGAACCACAACATGATCGGCAATGCCGATGGTGACATTTTGTCCGACGTGAAAGGATGTCGCTTCGCGACCATCGAGAGGGACGCGCAAGCGAACGGGGTGGGCAGTAAACTTGGCTAACAAACTCTGTCCACAACCCTGCTGAGCAGAACAGGATTGACAGGCCGAGCGCTGAACGCCAAACCCACAAATATTCAGCCTGAAT
>QNFO01000066.1 GCA_003646355.1 Gammaproteobacteria bacterium | reverse complement strand
TCGTGCTTTGCAATTTAAGCCTGTTCCACACTAAGCTTTTTAAGCGGGTCTGAAATTTTGGGGCTTAGTAGTGGTGTCGGTTCGATGCTAGCCTCAGGCTGCTGTTTGAATTATGCGGCTTTAAAATATAAGGCTGAGTTAAGTGGCACCTGGCTGAGTGAGCATGGCGAACGATTTGTTATGTGAGTTATGCGGCAGATAAACGCTTAACCTGTAATTCGCCCCGACGCTGCTCGGCTCGCCATAGGTCATACTGAGTCTGCTGGTTCAACCAACTTTCAGATGAAGTATTAAACGCGATTGACAAGCGCACAGCCATTTCAGGGCTAATGCCAGACTTGCCATTAATAATGCTGGATAGCGTTTTCCGGCTGACACCAAGTGCTTTAGCGGTGTCTGTCACCGTAAGGCCTAAGGGTTCAATGCAAAGCTCTTTGACAACTTCGCCGGGGTGCGGGGGATTGTGCATTAGCATGACATCACCTCAATGATAATCTTCGTAATCTACTATCTCGGCATGTACCCCGTTGAAGCGAAACGTGACACGCCAATTGCTGCTCACTCGTACAGACCAAATGCCTTTTCGGTTTCCAGTTAGTTGGTGCAAATGCAAACCTGGGAGATCCATATCGCCCGGTGATGTAGATGCGTTCAACCGACCCAAAATTAATTGCAGACGCTTAACATGATTCCCCTGGATTCCAGACTTCTTCCCTGTTTTGAAGAATCGCTCAAGGCCTTTGTGCTTGAAATTCTGGATCATGCTATAAAGTGTAACCCATTACGTTACACTTTGCGAGTGTCCTAATTGACGCGTTTGTTAGTACTTTAGACCTAAATTTATGAGGCTTCACGGCCGTGCCGGTTCGATTTCGACTCCGGGCACCAATAAAGTCAATTGGTTAAAGCACGACAAGTAAAGCTTTCCAGTTTTCTTGTTTTTTTATAAATACAATGTAGATGTATAGTAGACAAAACAGCTATATCGCTAGCAGGGTCTCGTTGAAAAAATATAAGGTTTATGGGTCGCGCTTTCATGAATAGTATTGTGGTGTGGTCGGATAGAGAAATTGAGGCGGCCGTATCCGCATACTTCGAGCTGCTAAGTGATCAGGTTGAAGTAAGGCCTACAAATAAGGCGGCTATTTACCGAAACCTGTCTGCCGTACACCCTGCACGAACAGCCAAAGCTTTCGAGTTCAAATTTCAAAATATCAGCGCTGTGCTCTACGAAGAAAAATTACCCTTTGCCGATGGCTTGCGCCCAAAGGCGAGGTATCAGGCTGCACTAAAAACCACTGTATTGAATTACCTCGAACGAAAAGGGGGCGAAAAACCAGCGCCCATTGATGTTCTTGTCGGCAAACTTAGACGCTTACGTTCGAGGGGTTATTTACCCGTGCATGGCAAGGGTGCAGGCCGATACGGTCTCTCGTTGGAACATCATCTGAGTATTCCGCAAAACAGTTCAAAAGAAGCGGATTTCATGGGTGTTGAGTTGAAAACTAAGTATGGCAAGACACTACATACTTTATTCTCCCGCGTGCCATCACGTTATCTTGCGTGTAAAGATAAGCATCAATTAGTTAATGAGTTTGGTTATTACGATGAAAAGAGGGAGCGGCAGGCCCTCTATACCTCATTCAACAACGCCCCTGATTCATTAGGTTTTTATCTTAGTGCCAAGCAAAACAGGATTGTTGTTAATAAAAAGAAAGTTGAGATATTGGAATACGATGATAGTGTCTTGGAGGACGCGCTTCTTTCTAAGCATAATGAAACAGTTTTTATATCAGTTTCAACGGGCCACCTCAAAAGTGGGAAGGCTGGTTGTCGTTTTGATCAACTGCTGTACTGTAAAACTCCGTCATTACAGCGCTTTATACGTATGACTGATGATGGCAATGTCTATCTCGACTTCACGCTGTCTGAAAAAGAAGGGCGTGTAAAAGACCACGGATTTTTATGGCGAGTACCACAGGATGCGATAGCAGGTTTATATCAGAAAACTCAATTAATCGACTTGTCAGAAAAATGAATAAACCGCTAAATCACTATGCTGATGGTGGTGAAGATTTTTACTACGTATTTGAATACCTTTACCGAGATGCAGATAATTTCAAGGCCTTCGGCCAATTGCTTTTATCTGGCAAGGTTGTAGATGAGTCTTCTTTAGAGTGATTGATGGTAAGGGCTTTGTACCACAGCATCGTGGTCGTATTTATCTTGTTGGTTATATTGAAGACGCGATAACAAGCTTGGATGAATTCATAAAGACAGGTGATTACTGGTATTTTGAGACCTATTATTGTGAAAGCTAAAGACGTGCCCTTTTGAAATAGTGCCCAGAAGAGGGATCGGGCATTGCTCGAACGCAAGCCCGTTTTTACAGTAGTTGAGTGCTGGCCGAGAATTGTCTTAGTACCTAAACAATTACCAGTGTTTAGGTAGGCGCCGCGAAGTATGGAAAACACGCAGGATTTCTATACGTTGCAGGCGAGGCCTAACTCGGTAAGGCACTTTGTAACGGGTATCTGGCACTACTAGTTCGCGGGTGCCGAGAATACGGCCGGAATGGCCAAGCGCAGGGTTCCCGGGCAATAGGTTAATTGCGTCGATAATACGCTGCACCATAAGCCGAGCAGCGGCCGGGTCGTCTTTGGCAATATATTCAGCTTCATCGTCAAGGTTTTGCAGGGCGGTGTTTAGCCATTTAACCTGCATCGATGCCCCACTTGTTTAGCGTCTTGTCAATTGCTTGCCTGGAGGCAAAGTCGCCGTTATCGGCTTCCTTCAATGCAGACTGAATTTCCTCAACCTGCCATTCGTTGAGCTCTACAAAGTCGCGAAGTGCTTCAGCGGCCAGAAATGATTTTGAACGATGTGTCGCTTTGGCCAGCTGGTCAAGACGTTGTTTCAGCTCAGGTTCCAGACGAATAGTCATGGTTGTGGACATACTTCTAACTCGCTGTGTTCAAGTGTACACACAATAGCACAAGTGAAAGTGTTTCTAAGGGAGGCATGCCGAGCCAGAGTCCCTAGCAGCGTTTCTTTTCAAAGTGAGGCATCAGTAGGGCGCCTAGTGCATCTGCATAGGAAAGCGTAATAGTAGGTTTACAGGTCTTATAGCGATTACAGGAGTGGTTTTATTTTAAGTGTTCTCGTTGAGCATTTGAAAACAGTCAAACTACGTTCCGCTTACGCGCCATAGACAGAACAATTAACGTGGCTGTGTGTGAGTTTATCTTACGGAGTTGTTTGTAATGGTGCCCAGGAGAGGACTTGAACCTCCACGCCCCGAAGAGCACTAGCACCTGAAGCTAGCGTGTCTACCAATTTCACCACCTGGGCATTACATGGGCTGCGAGGAGCCGATCAGTAATGTACTGCTTTTCTGACTTGCTGGACTAATGGCCAGTGTCTACCCGCTGCTCTGCCTTGTGCGGAACTAGTGCTTGCGGCACATCCTTTCACCACTTAAGCAACGTACGAGTTAGCACTCGTTCGGGGTTGCGCACTTTACTGATTAGGCCCACTATTGTCAATTCTCAGAGGCGGCTTTTTCGGCCTGCCGATACCCCGGTAATTATCACGAATTTATGAAGAAAAAAAACGTTCAGGCAGATCCTTTTGCCTCCCGCGAAGCGGAAAAATATGACAACCCCATTCCTAGTCGAGAGTTTATTCTCAAGCATCTTGAGGCCAGCGTTGGCCCGCTAACTCACGAAGAGCTCTGCGCAGTTTTCGAGCTCGATAACGACGATGCTATAGAGGCACTACGCCGCCGCCTTGGGGCGATGGAGAGGGATGGGCAGGCGGTGCGCAACCGCCGTGGTGGCTATGGCCCCCTCGATAAGATGAATTTGATCAAGGGTCGGGTGTCTGGCCACCCCGAGGGTTTTGGTTTTGTAATCTCGCCCACCAAAGATGGGGATGTGTTTCTGTCCAGCCGACAAATGCGCCGGGTCTTCGATGGCGACGAGGTGGTGGTGCGTATTACGGGCACTGATCGCAAGGGCCGCTCCGAAGGGGCGATTGTTGAGGTTGTCGAGAGGCGTACTCAGCAATTGGTGGGGCGTTACTTTACCGAGAATGGCATTCACTTCGTGCGACCCGATAATCCGCGTATCAGTCAGGATGTCTTGCTCGTTGCCGATGGCGTTGGTGGTGCTGAGCCGGGGCAAATCGTGGTGGCGACCATCACTCAGCAGCCCGACAGGCGGCATCAGGCGGCGGGACGGGTGTCTAGCGTGCTCGGTGAGCATTTGGCGCCGGGGCTTGAAATCGATATTGCCATTCATAATTCCGGCATACCTAATGCCTGGTCACAAGCGCTTGAAAAGGAAGTGGAGGGTATCTCTAGCGATGTGTTGGAGACGGACAAAAACCTGCGCGTCGACTTGCGCAAACTGCCACTGGTGACTATCGACGGCGAAGATGCTCGCGACTTTGACGATGCTGTTTTTTGCCAACCCGCCAGTCGCAATGGCTGGACGCTATACGTTGCCATCGCCGATGTTTCCCACTACGTGAAGCCGGGTAGCGAACTGGATTTAGAAGCGTACCAACGGGGCAATTCGGTGTATTTCCCCGGGCAGGTAGTGCCCATGCTGCCCGAGAAACTGTCGAACGGTTTGTGCTCACTGCAGCCCGCCGTTGATCGCTTGTGCATGGTCTGCGAAATGCGCATTGATGCCTCGGGCAAGGTGATACGCTTTCGTTTTTACGAAGCGGTAATGCACTCACGAGCGCGGCTGACCTATACACAAGTGGCGAGCATGATTGAGCAGCGCGGCGACGCCGATAGTGGTGTACGCAAGCAGTTTGCCCACATTGTCGACCATGTCGACCACCTGCACGATTTGTATCAAGCCCTACGTGAGCAGCGCGAAGTGCGAGGTGCCATTGATTTTGAAACCACAGAAACGCGCATTTTGTTTGACGCCGATCGCAAGATTGAAAAGATCATTCCCACCGTTCGCACCGAGGCTCACCGGCTGATTGAAGAGTGCATGCTCAGCGCCAACGTCTGTGCAGCGACTCTGTTAGAAAAGAGCAAATTGCCCGCCTTGTACCGTGTGCACGAAGTGCCGAAAGAAGAAAAGCTCGATAACTTGCGTGAATTTCTCGGCGAGATAGGCCTCACTTTAGCCGGCGGTGATGCACCTTCGCCCCTCGATTATCAGGCCGTGTTGAGTCAGGTTGTCGATCGTCCCGATGCCTCAGTGATTCAGTCGGTGATGCTGCGTTCTATGCGTCAAGCCGTGTATCAGGATGAAAATAAAGGTCACTTTGGCCTTAATTACGAGGCCTATTCACACTTCACTTCGCCGATTCGTCGCTATGCCGACTTACTGGTGCATCGCGCCATTCGCGGTTTACTGCGCAGTAAAAAACGCGTCGCCCACCTCAACCGTGTCGAGGGCGCAGAGCTTTGGCCCTTAACGCAAAGTTACCCTTACAGCGCTGAGCAAATTGGCGAGGCGGGTAGCCATTGCTCTATGACCGAGCGCCGCGCCGATGAGGCCACACGCAGTGTCGATAGCTGGTTGAAGTGCCAGTACCTGGTCGATCAGGTGGGGAATGAATTTAGCGGGGTGGTGACAGCGGTAACGGGCTTTGGTTTATTTGTGCAGCTCGATGACTTGTTTATTGAAGGGCTGGTGCACATAACCGGCTTGCCCCGTGACTATTATAATTTTGAGGCCGCCCACCATCGTTTGGTTGGCGAGCGCACAAGGCGGGTATTTCGTCTTGGCGACAGGCTCAGTGTTATCGTTACCCGCGTTGATGTCGATGAGCGAAAAATTGATTTTGATTTAGTCGATGATTCGCACGATAGCGGCCCGGCAAAAAAACGGCGAGGTAAGCCGCCTGCGAAGTCGGCTGGCAAAGCAAACGCCGACGCGCCTGTGGGGGGAAGAAAACGCGATAAGAAAAGCGATAAAAAGCCGGCTCGTAAGCGTACTAAAAAGCCGAAGAAAGATACCGGCGCCTCGACAGCGAGTGCCGAAAATAAGCCTAACGCTGGTGTTAACGCAGACGCTAAGCCAAAAAAGAAATCGAAAAAAACATCGACAAAAGCCAAGAAAAAATCCCGGCCAAAGTCGAAATCGAATGCCAAGCGCAGAGCGGGTACCAACGATGATTCATAGGGTAGATCGCTTTTAAAGGCCATTCGTGATAAAAAACACCAGTATTAATGAGGCAGTAGTGAAGCAAAAATAATAAATATAAGGAGCAGACTATGGTGGGATTAACACTGGTTTTTATTTTTTTATCGATACTGTATATCTTCTTCTGGCCGGTGGCGATAGAGCCTATCGCCTGGCATCCTCCAAAAGCGCCGCCCTATGAAGGGCGCTTTGCCTTTACCAATTCACTGCGCAAGGCAGAAAAACTCTGGCGCGGCAAGTTGGCTGGGCCAGAGGCGACGGCTATTAAAGACGGCTATCTTTATACCGGCTTAAGCGATGGCAATGTAGTGCGTGCAGCCATTGATGGTTTGGGCGACCCTGAGGTGCTGGCCAATACTGGTGGCCACCCCCTAGGTATGAAGTTTGACGCAGCGGGAAATTTAATTATTTGCGATGCTGATAAAGGCCTGGTT
>QNFO01000065.1 GCA_003646355.1 Gammaproteobacteria bacterium | reverse complement strand
CCCAATGGCCTCGTGAGGGTGTTGATCTCACGGGTAAGCGCGTCGCAATTATTGGCTGTGGTTCTTCGGGTGTACAGGCTATCCCCCAGATCGCCAAGCAGGCGAAAGAGCTGATCGCTTTCCAGCGTAGCCCGGTTTATACCTTCCCCGCTAAAAATGCGCCGATGAACCCCGACTTCCTGGCTCAGGCCAAGGTTGATTACGCGGATATTCGCGAGCAGCAGCGCGATAACGAAATGGGCATTTGTAACTACCGCGGCCCGAAGAAAGCCAAAGATCCAAGTGCAGCGCCAAAAGCCAAGCCTAGCAAAAAGATCATGGATATCACCCCTGAGCAGCGCAAGCAGGAAATCAAAGACTTCGGCATTAACGTGCTTACCCTGTATGTCGATACTTACTTCAATATGGAAGCCAATGAGATTGCCTGCCAGCTTTATCGTGAGTATCTACACGAGTATCTTGGTGATGAGCAAAAAGCGAATGCATTATCGCCCCGCGATTACCCCATGCACTGCAAACGCCCGGTGATTGATACTGAGTACTTCTCAGCATTTAAGCAGGACAATGTTTCTATTGTCGATCTGCGTGACAATCCCGTTGAAGAAGTCACCGCTACTGGCCTGAAAACGAAGGATGGCGAATATGAATTCGACGTTCTGGTTTACGCGACTGGCTTTGATGCCATGACGGGTACTATCAAACGTTTGAATATTCGCGGCCGTGAAAACAAGTTACTGTCTGACCAATGGAACGACGGCCCACGTATGTTCATGGGTTTGCAGAGTGTTGGTTTCCCCAACTTCTTCACTGTTACCGGCCCCGGTAGCCCCTCGGTGGTGAGCAATGTATTGCACTCTATTGAGCAGCACGTGGTGTGGATCGATAACTGCATTGCTTATTTGCAGGAAAATAATATCAAAACTATCGAGCCAGAACTTGCAGCGCAAGATGCCTGGGTTGAGCACGTCAACAAGGCTGCAGAAGGCTCTATGATGAGCGCGCCAAGTTGTAATTCATGGTATCTCGGTACCAATGTTGAAGGTAAGCCACGGGGTTTCATGCCTTATTTGGCTGGCACTAAGACCTACCGCGAAGAATGTGAAGAAGTTGTCGCGAAAGGTTATGAGGGCTTTAAGCTAGAAACGGCTTAATACCCAAGATAGCCCAGATTCACTTTGGGTTACGCATAAAAAAAGGCCGCAATTGCGGCCTTTTTTTATGGCTGTTATTTGTGTATTGCCGTGTACTTAAACAGGCAGTTCGCGTTGCATAATCTGTGCAAAACTCTCTAGAACACTAAGGGTTAAACCCCAGATGACATCTTCTTCATAGCGAATACCGGGAAACGTCATCCCCGAACCGGCCATGGGATATTCCAGTTCCGTTGCCGAGCTTGGCTTAAATAAATGACGCATGGGCACCCAGAACACATGGGCGACTTCGTCTGGCTCACGAGCAAAGACAGTGGCTTTTTCATCGCTGCCAATGTGATAAATAAAGGGCGATAACACCAAGTTTCGAGTGGCAACCTGCCGAGTGGGCAGAGGGCCAACGCGGTGAATTGCCTCAAGTTTGAGGCCCACTTCTTCATGAGTTTCTCGCTCTGCGACAGCATGAGCATCCTTGTCGCTGTTGTCGGCCTTGCCGCCGGGGAAGGCAACTTGCCCCGACCAGGGGTCGCCAACTCGCTCGGCGCGGCGAATAAAGCAGACTTCCAGATCTTTTTCTGTACCACTGAGAATCATTGCCACAGAAGCCTGGCGGGATGTGGCTTTGAAAGTGGCTGGCTTATGGGAGCGAGTTTCAAGAGCACTACGAATTTCATCAAGAGTCATCATTCGATAAGACTGTCTTGTATTAACGTAGACGTCAACTGAGATATGCTTTTTTAAAATTACTGAACCCGTCTTTTTATTGATGTGGGCTAATATGATCTTGATCACAGGCTGGCACCAGCGGTGATTGTTTTCGTGGAATACGGTGCCTATACTGGCTCCCGAACTGCTTTATTACTCGATAGCTATACCCGTCGGATTAGAATATTGCAGGGTAATGGACAAGATAGAGCGCAGGTTTTTCCCTGTGTGTGAAGCCCCTGGAGGAGCTGATTGTGATATTGGAAATGATTAAAAATATGAAGGCCTTGCGTGCCCTGGCCATGACAGCTGCTTTGCTTATTTGCCAACCAGCATGGAGTTTTGAAGCAGATCCACATGGCCCCAGCGGTATTGATATGGCTGCAGATCTTATAATTGGTCGGCCGGTACTGTTGGCAACCACTATTGTCGGCTCTGCTATCTGGCTAGTTGCCCTGCCTTTCTCTGCTTTGGGTGGCAATGTTGGTGAGTCGGCAGATGCTCTCGTTATAGGGCCGGCAAAAGCGACATTTGTTCGTTGCCTGGGTTGTTCATCAAACGCCTATAAAGGCACCAGATAGCTACTTAGTAGGCGCCTGTATTAAGGCGCCTTTATCTGTTTTTTGGTTTGATTTTAATAGATCTATCTCGAGGGTGCTCTAAGCCCTTTCACCGGCGGTTCCTCCGCTGGCCCGGCAAAACACTGTGCGATGGTCATCCATTGTTTTGCGGGTTCTCCCGTCAAGCTTAATTGGGTGTCGGCGATGTTACGCACCTGTGTTACAACCTGACAAAATTCCACAGCGTCACCACTGATCTTGTTGTCGTCCTGTTCTGTATTCCACTCCCACAACTCACCCGAGGGTGCTCGTAAGCTGATGTGGGGTGGCGGCCCCGGTGGCGTCGACCCGCGATTAACGAAGGTCCATTGGTAGGTTTTTACGCCGATAGTCGCAATGTGTTTAATGCGGTCACTTTGCTTTCGAGGTGTGCCCAGTAAATCGTAAATCGCCCAGCTGTGGGCCCAGGTCTCCATGAGTCGAGCGGTTGCGAACATCTGTATGCCCATATCGGGGCCAGCCCAGGTCAGTCGCAATTTAGGGTCACTGCCGGCAAAGCGATCGCACATTTCTAGAAAGAGCCCGTGCCATCGCTCTAACATCTCGACACCGCTCAGGTTGTCTAGCCACTGGCGAGTGAATTCTGCCAGTGTTAGTCCCGAGTTCTGAACTTCAGCCATAAAGCGTTTGAAAGCCTGCCCGTCTTTGTGAGAGGTGACACCGAGGTAGTCACCAAAATAGAGGTGGGCGACGACATCGTTGACTGTCCAGGATTTGAAGGTTGTGGCGCGAGACCAATCGGCTTCGTCCAGTGTTAGTAGAAATTGATAGAGTTCGTCACCTTCGGCGCGCAGATCAGCAACAATACGGGTGAGGTCAGTCATTAGCGTGTTCTTCCTCTCGGATCTATTAAGGCATGTATCATATCGTGCTGATTAATCGCTTGCCTGCATAAACAGGCGGTGGGAGGGCGCTTAAGTTTGGCCATGAGCTTTGCATATAAAATAATCGAATATCTATAGTCGCTATAGCTATATATAATAAAGCGCTAATATAATCCACTGAGGGTTTCTGGTATGCATCAAAAGCTTTCTTCCAAAAAGTCTGTTTACGCACGGTTCTTCCCCTTGCTCGGGGATATTAGGCAGACTGATAAAGCGGGATTCAGTCAGGATCTTCTCGCCGGTACGATTACCGCTATTTTGCTAATTCCCCAGGCCCTGGCTTACAGCTTGCTGGCGGGTTTACCGCCCGAAGTAGGTCTTTACGCCAGTGTCTTGCCGCCCATTATTTATGCCTTTACAGGCACCAGTAGAGCCCTGGCCGTCGGCCCGGTTGCGGTGGCTGCGGTGATGGTTGCGGCAGCGCTAGTGCCCTATGCGGGGGGTGACCCCGATAAGTATTTGACCGGTGCGTTAATTCTCTCTGCCCTCACTGGTTTCATCATGCTGGGCATGGGCTTTCTACGTTTAGGCTGGTTGACCAATTTTATTAGCCACCCTGTGCTGACAGGATTTACGACGGGTGCTGCAATATTTATCGTTGGTACACAGCTGGCGGCATTAACGGGCATTAGCGTACCCAAAGGCGTCAGCTTTGCCGTGTTGCTGCAAACTCTGGTCGACCAAATACATACCTATAACCTGGCCGCTGCTGTTTTTGGCGGTGCTGCTGTCGTGCTGCTCATTCTCGCTCGTCAGCCCTTAGTCACTGCGTTGACAAAAATAGGGATGAAGCAACAGCGTGCAATGATTCTTGGTCGCACGGCACCCCTGTTTGTGGTTGTTGGCGCCATATTACTCGCCTGGTTGATGGATGCTCACGTGCGTTTTGACATAGCTGTGGTCGGGCTTGTACCCCAGGGATTGCCCATGCCGAGCTTTGATTTTATGAAGGCGGAAGGCTGGACAGAGCTGCTGCCGGCGGCGGGCATGATTGCCGTTATCGCCTATGTTGAGAGCATTTCTGTAGCCAAGGTGCTGGCCTTTCGGCGCCGTCAGAAAATAGACCCTGATCAGGAATTTCGAGCCCTTGGTTTGGCCAACGTAGCGGCGGCCTGTGCCGGCACAATGCCTGTTGCGGGTGGCTTCTCTCGCTCCATGGTTAACTTTGACGCCGGGGCGCGCACTCAAATGGCGGCGATTGTTACGGCTTCATTGGTAGGGTTAGCCGCCTTTTTGTTTACTGATCTGTTGGAGAATCTGCCCAAAGCGGTGCTCTCGGCAATTATCGTGGTGGCCGTGTGGCAGTTGATTGATATTAAAGGCTTAAAGCACACCTGGTCCTATGACAAAGGCGACGGCATTGCCCAGGGGGTGACGTTGGTGGGGGTTCTTGCCTTTGGCATCGAGCACGGTTTAATGCTGGGTGTTGGACTTGCGTTGGTGTTATTTCTCTATCGCACCAGCAGGCCTCATATTGCCGTGGTTGGTCGTATTGCCGGTACCGAGCACTATCGCAATATTCATCGCCACAAGGTGGAAACTTGGCCGCAGCTCTTACTAGTGAGGATTGATGAAAATATTTATTTTGCCAATACACCGCGAGTGGAAACAGAGCTGCACAACCTGGTGCTCGACAGCACGATTACCGATGTGGTGCTAATTTTCTCCGGTGTTGCCTATGTCGATACCAGTGGCCTTGATATGCTGGAAACAATAGAGGAAGAGCTTGCGTCATCGGGAGTGTGTTTACACTTGGCCGAAGTCAAAGGACCGGTACTGGACAGGCTTTGCGGCACGAAGCTCTATGAGCGACTCGGTGAAGAGCGAGTCTATTTGTCCACAGAAAAGGCCGTTGAAACGCTAGTTCCATCTGCCTGATCAGTAAAAGTAGGGGATGAAAAAACGGGGCCCAGATGCCCCATTTTTTTTTGCGCTGATGGCGAGTCAGTTTTAGCTGATCTCAAGTCCCGCTAAACCCCCTTCAGCGCGCCAGTCGTCGAGAATCTTAAAAAATTCGACCGGCCCTCCACCGTATTGCCCGGCGAGAAAACCATTACCGCCATTACCTTTACCCTCATTGTTGTAATAGCCCGGCGTGCATTCAGCGTAGAACTTTTCCCCCATACCGGCGAGTCTATTGATAGTGGCGACCCACTCCGCTTCTGCATCGGCCGATGCCTCAATGGTGCTTGCCTTGTGGTCCAGCCCGTATTTAATAACGTAGGCAATGTGCTTTGCCTGCTCATTAAGCGTGTGGGGCACGTTGGCGGTATAGCCCGTTTGAGTGAAGCCAATAAAGTAGCAATTGGGGAAGTCGTGGCTGTGCATACCGTGAAAGGTCGACAGGCTGTTGGCCCACTTTTTACTGAGGGCAGTTTCACCTTTGCCAATCACGTCATAACCAGATTGGCTGGTGTAGTTGGTGCCGACTTCAAAGCCGGTGGCGAAAATCAAACAGTCCAGCTCATATTCTTTGCCATCGACGATGACGCCCTTTTCGGTAACACGCTCAACACCCTGACCCAGAGTATCAACCAGTGTCACGCTGTCGCGATTAAAAGTATCGAGGTACTCATCGTGGAAACCGGGGCGCTTACAGAATTGCCGATAATAGGGCTTCAGTTTCTCTGCGGTTTCCTGATCTTTAACGATGCTGCTGGCGCGAGCGCGTATCCCCTCCATTTTCTGGAAGTCGGCGATTTCCATTGCCAGCTCCTGCTCTTGCGGTGACATATCCGAGCTGTCGCCAGCAGCGGAAAGTATGGTTTGTAGTTTACGGAAAATATCGGTCCAGCCATCGTTAACCAGATCCTCGTCCTGTTGGCCGCCGGTGGCGATAATATTGAAGTTATCCATGCGCTGTTGATGCCAGCCGGGCTTTAGGGTCTTTGCCCAGTCTTGGTCGGTAGTGGCGTTATTTCTGACATCAATGGAGGAGGGTGTGCGCTGGAAAACATAAAGTTCTTTGGCCGCAGCGCCGAGGTGGGGAATACACTGCACCGCCGTTGCCCCGGTGCCGATAATTCCCACGCGCTTATCTTTTAGCTCACTCAGGTCACCTTCTGCGCTGCCGCCTGTATAAGCGTAATCCCAACGGCTGGTGTGGAAGGTGTGGCCTTTAAACGAGTCGATGCCCGGTATGCCTGGCAATTTAGGTCGGCTTAATAAACCGTTGGCCATGGCCACATAATGAGCCTTCATTTTATCGCCGTGATTAGTCGAAATAATCCAGCGAGAAATACTTTCATCCCAGCGAATTTCAGTCACTTCTGTTTG
>QNFO01000064.1 GCA_003646355.1 Gammaproteobacteria bacterium | reverse complement strand
ATGGGCGCGGTTTACTGCACTCAGGCAGCATGGCAACCGATGATCGACCAGGGCTACGGGCGCATTATTATGACCACCTCTGCCGCTGGCCTTTACGGTGGCCACGGCTTGAGCAATTATGCCGCCGCTAAAATAGCCATGGTCGGCCTAATGAATTCACTGGTACTCGAAGGCCGCAAACGCGGCATTACGGTGAACTCTATTGCCCCCATGGCCATGACCCGCATGTCCAAAGATGCCATGGATGATAAGACAGGGCCTTTGTTAAAGCCGGAGTTTGTTACTTCAATCGTGGCTTTACTCGCCTCTGAAGACCACAAAGGCACTGGCGACATTATCGCCACGGGCGCAGGTTACTACTCTAAAATCGCTATTGTCGAAGGTGCAGGCGTTTACTTTGATTCTGACGTGCCACCCTCCCCCGATGCTATTGCTGAGCGCTTTGAAGAAATTTGCGACCTCAGTGCTGCCCGCCCCTTCCCCGATGCTTTTGCCGCGGTGGCAGATGCGATGCGCAATGTCTTGCGTAACTTAAAAAACAAATAGCTTTATTAAGTACCACCCATAAAAAAACCGGAGAAAATATCTCCGGTTTTTTTATGCTTAACGAATAATCAAATACTAGGGTGAACCAGCACCCGCAACTTCAACAGTTGCTGTTTCAATAATAGCGTTACGCTTACCTTCTGGAATATCGTCTAAATTGCCGTCATAAATCAGGCAGTAAAGTGTCTTTCCATCAGCACCACCCAGGTTACAGGCAACGGCGCGACGATCACCAGTATCGATTTTATGAGTGATCTCACCGCCATCCAGCACGCGAATAAACTCACCATTTTCAAAGGCAGCAACCCAAACAGCACCCTCTTGGTCGAGACAAATACCATCGGGCGTATAAGCACCCAAATCGGCAAAGACGCGGCGTCCGGACAAAGTACCATCGGCTTCAATAGTAAATGCGGTGATACGACCGACAAAAGTTTCCGCCACGATCAGCGTTTTGCCATCGGGCGTAATACACGCGCCATTGGGGAAATGCATGTCTTCGGCAACGGTTTCAATAGTGCCGTCAGTTCTAACCAGAGTCAGTGTCGCAGGCTTGGGCTCGTCATGAGCAAATACGTCGTAACCAAAAGTACCGACATAAATATTGCCATTCGGCGCGCAAACACAGTCGTTAATATCGTATTCAAGATTGGAGGATAAATCAGCGTACTCGCTTAAAGAGCCATCTTCAGCCAATGTCATCAACTTGCGGTCAGCCATTGAAACGACAACAACAGAGCCATCGGGCATAAAGTTAATACCAGAGGGACGATTGGGTAAAGTGGCCATTGGCGTGCGCTGGCCATCAGTGCTTATTGTAAACACCGTATTGTCGAACATGTCAGAAACCCAGAGCTTGCCGTCGTGCCAGCGCGGGCCTTCAAGAAAAACAAAGCCATCAACAAATGGACTTGATGTTAATTTTTTCATTATTTTTTCCCTTTTTAAAACTGCACATAAGGGTTATTCACGCCTATGTGCAGGTCTATCTACGGTTAAAAAAGTGACCGTTTAGCCATGCATAATGACTGAACGAGCGCCTTCACCACGACCCATTTCCTCGAAGGCAGTATTCACGTCTTCAAGTTTAATGCGCTTGGTGATCATCTCGTCGAGCTGCAAATCGCCCTTCATATAGAGATCGACAAACTTGGGGATGTCCTTTGAAGGCACAGAGCTACCGTAGGCAGAACCCTTAAAGTGCTTCTCGCCAAAGAAACCCAACACGGGTAATTCAAGCTCGGTATCCATTTTGGGCACGCCAACAATAACGGCAGTACCAGTAACGCGAGGCATGGCCCAGGCTTGCTCGATAGTCACTTTCAAACCGAGTGCTTCAAAGGCAAAGTGAACGCCGCCCTTGCTGACCTTACGGATTTCTTTAACAATATTAATATCAGTGGGGTCGATAGCGATAGTTGCACCCATAGACAGGGCCAGCTCGCGCTTCTCAGCAACGGGGTCGATAGCGATAATCTGACCGGCACCGGCAATACGGCAGCCTTGAATAATCGACAAGCCAACACCACCACAACCGATAACAGCACAGCTGTCACCTTCTTTAATGTCGACGGTGTTCAATGCTGCGCCAACACCCGTAGTAACACCACAGCCAATCAGGCAAATGGTTTCGAGGGGGGCTTTATCGTCAACTTTAATGGCCATGCCCGCAGGAATAACCGAACGCTCAGAGAAAGTACCGACACAAACCAGCTGGCCAACGTCCTCACCCTTGCTATTTTTAAAGCGTTTGGTGCCATCGAGCAGGCAACCTTCCCAGATAACGCTAGACATTTCTGCGCAGAGAAAAGGCTTGCTCTCAAGGCAAAACGTACACTTGCCACAAGCTGGCGTCAGCGCGGCAACAATATGATCACCGACTTTTACATTGGTAACATTGGCACCCACTTCCTCAACAATACCTGCGCCCTCGTGACCGAGCACCGCTGGCAATTGCGTAGGTAATACACCGTTAGCGAAGGAGTAATCGCTGTGGCAAATACCACTGGCGGTGTAGTTAACTAAAATTTCATTTTCTTTCGGGCCTTCTAGTTCCAGCTCTTCAATAACCAGAGGCGAACCTATTTCGTAAAGCACTGCGGCTTTTGTTTTCATTATTTCTCTCCCAGTCGCGCCCTTGGGCCGACATTCGAAATTAAACTAACAATGGGTTTATTAACCGTACATGATGACGGAGCGGGCACCTTCGCCACGACCCATTTCTTCAAAGGCACGATCGATTTCTTCCAGACCAATACGCTGGGTAATCATCTCGTCCAGCTTCAGTTCACCGCTCTTATAGAGTTCAACAAAACGGGGGATATCTTTCTTCGGTGTGGATGATCCGTAGCAAGAACCCTGGATTTCATACTCAGCCAACAGACCGGCTGAGGGGATTTTCACCGACTGGTCAAGCGAAGCAACACCAACAATAACGCAAGTACCCGTGGGACGAATCATCTCCCAAGTTTGCGCCATGGTTTCAACGCGGCCAAGTGCTTCAAAGGCATAGTGCACGCCCAGGCCACCCGTCAGCTCTTTAACCTTAGCAGCGGCATCTTCCTCAAAGGGGTTAATCGCGTGAGTCGCACCCAGAGACAGGGCCAGATCGCGCTTCTCTTCCATTGGGTCGACAGCAATAATAATGGTTGAACCCGCTATACGGCAGCCCTGAATAATGGACAAGCCAACACCACCACAACCGATAACGGCCGTCGCTTCACCAGGCTGGACATTGGCGGTATTCAGCGCCGCACCCGTACCGGTAGTGACACCGCAGCCAATTAGGCAAGTGATATCGAGGGGGGTATCTTCCGGCACTTTAATGGCCGAACCTGCAGGCATCACCATGTATTCGCCGAAAGAACCAACACCACACAGGGCGTAAACATCTTCACCGCTGGCTGTTTTATGGCGAGTCGTGCCGTCGAGCTGAGTGCAATCGGTGAGCAGTTTGCCCATGCCAGCACACATAAACTCTTTACCTTCTTTACACATGGTGCAGCTGCCACAACTGGGTGTCAGTGCAGCAATCACCTTGTCACCGGGTTTTAAGTCGGTAACGCCGGGGCCAACGGCCTCGACAACACCAGCGCCTTCGTGACCGAGGACGATGGGAAAGGGGCAATTCAAAATTCCGTGGGCGACAGAGTAGTCACTGTGGCAAATGCCACTGGCAGTGGTTTTAACCAATACTTCATTTTCTTTTGGTGGAGCGAGTTCCAGCTCTTCGATCTCGAAAGGCTGATCTACTCCGCGTAATACTGCGGCCTTAATTTTCATTCAGTTTCTCCCTACCCGTAAAAAGACGGGCTAGTTGTTATTAAACCCGGGCCATACTACACAAAGTGGAATGGCCCTGGGAAGTCGATTTTTCAGCTGCCGTTCTTAGGTAGCCATGTAGCCGCCATCGACGGGCAGTGCGTGGCCAGTAATGTAGCTGGCGGAATCGGAACACAGATAAACAGCTGCATCACCAATCTCGTGGGGCTCACCTAAACGCTTGACCGGCTGTGCTGAAATCATCGCATCGGCAAACTTGGGGTTTTCTTCAAATACACGCTCGAGCATTTGCGTGCGAATCGGACCGGGGCAAACCGCGTTGACACGGATATTTTTAGTGGCGTAATCCAGCGCTGTCGACTTGGTCAAACCAATAACCGCGTGCTTGGCAGCGGAGTAATGACCGAGGCCTTTAACACCGATCAAACCGGCATCGGAAGCGGTGTTGACAATCGCCCCACCCGTGCCCTGCGCCAGCATTTGTTTGATCTGGTATTTCATGCACAGCCAAACGCCAAGCATGTTGACCTTATAATTGAGCATGAAATTTTCTTCGGTGGCATCCGCTGCCAGCGCTTGCTCACCCTCGACACCGGCATTGTTGAATGCGCAATTGACCGCTCCAAACTGAGCAACAGCGGCGGCAACAAGTGCCTCGGTATCGGCGGCACTGGAAACATCCGTCTTTACAAAAATCGCTTTGCCACCGGCCTTCTCAATCATGTGGGCGGTTTCTTCACCACCGACAACATTGAGATCAGCAACTACAACACTGGCACCTTCACGAGCGAAAATCTCACTCGCCGCACGCCCAATACCGCCACTGGCACCGGTGACAATAGCCACTTGTCCTTCTACTCGTCCTGTCATAAGAATAACTCCTCTGTTTTGTTAAACATTAAATAAACGAAAAAACTAACACTTTAAAACTGTATTTTTTGACCAGAGACGGCTAATTTTCACGCCCTCTAGTCAGCGCGATGCATCTCGGCCAGGTAATTGGGGTTGGTGACTCTGACCTTATCGACCACCTGTTTAAAGGCAAAATCAAAGGCTGCGGACCATTGCTCGTCTAACTCGCCACCGCGTACTTGCTGGCAAAACTGTTGGTAGAGGTCGCTTAAAGTGCCCTCTCGCCCGAGCAGTTGCTGGAGTTCACCACTTTGGTTTTCATCTTGTCGCTCGCCAAAGTCAAGCTCTCTATCGACTACGCCAATCAAGAAAGCGCCACACAGAGCATCGTAGCGCTCACCGCCCTTAGACTTGCTGGCGATGCTCTCTAGCAGTTGTTTTACGGTAACAAGAATTTCTTTTATATCCGGTTTATCCTGACTCAAGCCGACTGCTCCCACTCTCTTATATTGACTAACTGATATTTCAACATTGTGCTTGTTCGCTGTATTAATTTACCACGCTACGGCAAGCCATCGACACTAGGTAAAATGCCCTTTAATGGTCATCAGCATATCGTATTCGATCATGCTGGTATTGCGCCCACAACAGGCAAAAGGCAGTGAACGCCTCACACCACTAATGTGGCCATCGGCCTGCATCATATTCAGCACCGCCCAACGCAGCGAGCCAAAAATTTCCCACCAGCGAATTTCTTCTTCATCAATCGCCTGCCCACCATTGCTGGTATAGGCCTGGTAAAACTCATCGCGTGGGCCAAAGCCACCAACGGGCTGATCGATATTGCCAAAGCGCCAGGCGCGCAGGCAAACCCAGCCAAAGTCTTCCATGGCGCTGCCGATATGGGCGCACTCCCAGTCGAGCACCGCTTCAATACCATCGGGGCTGAGAATGACATTGCCATTGCGGTAGTCGCCGTGAACAAAAACACGGGGCTTATTTTTGGGGCGATTATTTTCCAGCCAGCGAATACCGACATCGAGACCCGGATGATATTCGCAGTAGGCATCGTAACGACTGATTTGTGCCGCCAGTGGGTCGATGCTGTCGACAACCTTTTCAAGAAAGGCCACTTCACTGGGTTCAATGGCGTGTAGTTTGGCGAAAACCTCACCAGTCTGTGCCGCGAAGCGCTTTCTAGCCACTGCAAATTCAGGCGCATTGAGCAGGGTTTTCGGCAGGGTCTCCCCTTCCACACAAGCCATGACATAGCCAACATCGAGGTCATCTTCGGGCTCGAGCTCAAATATCGGCTCGGGCACCAGCACGCCATGGCGGTAAACCACTTTTAAGATTTCAAATTGATCGTGGGGGGAAATAAAGGGCGACACTTCTGACTTTAATGTTTCCTGGCGCAATACCAATCGACGTCGAGCGGCGGGTTCGACCAAATCGAACAACAGGGTTCGATTAGATGCACCGAGTGTGGCGATGGAAACATTCTCAACACGGGCAGCCTCACCGTAGCGCCGCTTTAAGGCCAACTCGAGTTTAGCGACGATGTCATCAAGGAGCGCTTGCTGTTGGGAAACCTCAGCCATTACCGACAACCTCGCGTTGAGCAGGTAATCTTAATCGCCTTAATCAAAGTGGAAAGCCCACTGGCTCGCCGTCTTCTAAACGCTCAATATATTCAGTAATGCCAATACCTGGGCGACCATCGTCCCAAACCCATTCGGTGAAACCCTCGGCAATACGGCTCTCAACGGTTTCCCCATCAATTTGTCGATGGTTGCGCAGAGGCGCCATGGTGATAATTTTGCCATTTAACTCAACGGCACGATTGGCAGTGCGTACACCGAGACGAACCGCTTTGGGGTCTTTATTGTCATCCCACTCGGTCATTACATCCATGTCGATAATTTCTTCATATTTGCCATCAAACATCAGCACACCGCGACGGTGCACCTTCATCTCGCGGTCGGTGCGCTTGAGCATCATAATGCCCCGGTCTTCACCGAAATTGGCAATAAACAAGCGCACCGACCGCGAGATGAAGGTGCACCGTCGCGGT
>QNFO01000063.1 GCA_003646355.1 Gammaproteobacteria bacterium | reverse complement strand
CGCGTTGAGTACACCGGCCATCATCGCACCCATGCCAATGGTGGCGTAAAACCCACTACTGGCGGAGTTTTCTGGGCTGAGGCTGGCACCGACAATACCAATCGCGCCACCCAGACAGGCGCCAATTACCAGCGTGGGGCCAATGCTACCACCGGGCACACCGAGGGCAATCGTTGCCGTTGACAGTAATAGTTTGGTGATGGCAATGGTCAGCAGCAAGGTAAAACTGAGATCGCCGAGCATGGCCGCTTCAACGGTATCGTAGCCGACGCCCATAACCTGAGGCACGAAGGCTGCGGCGAGGCTGGTGAGAATGCCTGCCGTCAATAAGCGGGTGGTTAGTGAGAGTGTTTTTAAGTCCTGAATGTACTTGTGCAGTTTTAGGACGACGCTACTGGCAAGGCCGACAATAATGCCGCAAAAAATCAAAAAGGGCAGTTCAAGCATGCTGCCCATGGTTAGCGCAGGAATTGAAAAGGCAGGCTCATCGCCAAAACAAACCCGGCTGATTAATGCGCCGGAAACAGAGGCAAGAATGATGGGGATAAACCCCGTCACCGTGTACTCCATTAAGACCACTTCCATGGCAAAAATAACCCCCGCCAGAGGAGTATTGAAAGAGGCGGCGATAGCAGCGGCAACACCGCAGCCGACCATGATGCGCAAGCTGTTGTTGGGTAGGCCGAGTTTTTGGCCGAGCAGGCTGGAGCAAGTTGCACCGAGGTGTACGGCGGGGCCCTCGCGACCCACCGAGTGGCCGGACACGGCGGCAAGTGTGCCCGCGACAAACTGGACGACGGCATTACTCGCCGGTAAATGAGCCTGGTGCTGTTGATAGCGCTCGATAACATGACCCACGCCGCACTGGCGTTCAGCTTTGGAGCGTCTGCGCATGATCAGGATAATAAACACGGTGCCCACTAAAGGAAGCAGCAGGCGGGCTTCTATGGGTAAGGATTCAAAGCCCTCGCTTTGGTGGGCCGGCAGGAAAAATTCAAGAGGCCACTCGATGGCAAGACGAAAAGCAACCGCGATAAGGCCGGTGACGATGCCGCTGACCAGACCGAGCAATGCTAGCTGGGGCAGGGCGTCAGTATGAGCCAGGCGGTGACGAAAGTGATTGAAGAGTGTGTCCGCTCGCCATTGAGGAGGGCTCGAGGGGTTCTTGTCAGATCGAGACATATATTATTGTGTTAACCACGATGCCAGCGAGCATAGCATGGGGTCAGGTTGCGGTATGATAGCTGGTTCCCACAGTTTAAAGATGAGGTAAACGGGCGTGATAAAGGCAAGTATTGTAGGTGGAACCGGCTATACCGGCGTGGAATTGCTACGTTTGCTGGCCATGCATCCGGAGGTGGAGGTTGGGGCCATCACCTCGCGCAGTGAAAGCGGCTTACCCGTTGCTGATCTTTTCCCTAGTCTGCGAGGCCATTACGACCTGCGTTTTACCGAGCCTGATCCCGATCAATTAGCTGAGGCTGATGTGGTGTTTTTTGCGACTCCCCATGGTGTTGCCCAGGCGATGGTGCCCGAGATTCTCAAACGCGGAGCACGGGTCATCGACCTGTCGGCGGATTTTCGCATTAAAGATCAGCGGCTTTGGGAAAAGTGGTACAGCCAGAGTCATGCCTGCCCAGAATTAATCGCCGAAGCGGTTTACGGTTTGCCGGAAGTGAATCGTGAGCTGATAGCTTCTGCCCGTTTGATCGCCTGCCCGGGTTGCTATCCGACCAGCGTGCAATTGGGCTTTCTGCCCTTACTTGAAAGTGGCCTGGTTTCGCCGGGTGATTTAATCGCTAATTCTGCTTCGGGTGCCAGTGGTGCCGGTCGGCAGGCCAAGATCGATAATCTACACAGCGAGGTTAGCGATAGCTTTAAGGCCTACGCTGCCGGGGGGCATCGTCATTTGCCGGAGATCGTCCAGGGCTTGGAGTCTTTTGCGGGTAAGCCGGTCGGTTTGACCTTTGTGCCGCATTTATTGCCGATAGTACGAGGCATTCATTCGACGCTTTACGCCACCCTGCTTGATACAAGTGTCGATCTACAGTCTCTGTTTGAAGAACGTTACGTTGATGAGCCCTTTGTCGATGTGATGCCCCAGGGCGCACACCCGCAAACACGCAGTGTGCGAGGCTCAAATGTGTGCCGAATTAGTGTGGTTAGGCCGCAAGATGGTGACAAGGTCGTGGTTATGTCCACTATTGATAATCTGGTTAAAGGCGCTTCTGGGCAGGCGGTGCAAAACATGAATATCATGTTTGGACTAGTGGAAACTTCTGGTCTTGAGGCTCCGCCTTTGCTGCCTTAAATTGGTAGGCTGCAGTTTGAAGGTAATAATATTGATGAATGTCAGGCGCGCGGAGTAAAAAGCAATGGAAGATTTTTTAGATCGCCTGATGGACAGCAGTATAGGTCTGTTGGTTTTGCTGGGGCTCGCTTTGCTCGTCGGCGTTGGAGGCGGGTTTCTGTTGGGTGGAGAGTACCTTGGTGAGACGGCAACGGCTCACCGCAAGCTTCTAGTCGATTTCGAACGGCAGTCACAAGGGCTAGCAGAGCGAGAGCATCAGCAATTAGCGCTGCAGCTGGGTGCGGAAGTTGATCGTCAGGCTCTGGAAAAAATGCGTAGGACAGTGGTTGTACTTGATCGAAAACTATCGGTTTATCAGGAAGAGCTCGACCTTTACCGCAATCTGGTGAAAAGCGATAACTTGGATAAAGGGCTGCAAATATCCAATTTTCTGATCAGGTCGACAGAAACGCCCGGTGTTTACCGTTACCGTTTTGCCTTGCGAAAGACGGAAGGCTTGTCGAAAACGACGAAAGTAAGCTTTTCTGTTGATCTGGACGGTATCTTGGCGGGTAAGGCGGTGGATTATTCATTGGCTCAATTAGATCCTGATGTGGATGCGACCCCGATCAATAGTCGGTTTAAATACTTTCAGCTTATTGAAGGGGTGATTCATTTGCCCGATGGTTTCCAGCCAAAGTCAATTCGCGCAAAAATATGGCCCACGGCAAAGAAGTCTCGTAGTAAAGAGCTGGTCTTGACGTGGGATTTTGCCAGAGGACGTACCGAAAAGAGTAGAGGTGAGTAATGCGCAGGGACAAAAAAAAACGAGGCACGGCGACGCCAACCTTGATTGCCAAGGGAACATGCATTGTCGGTGAGATACAGTTTAGCGGTAGCCTGGAGATTGAAGGTAAGGTTAACGGTAATATTGAAGCGGCCAGTGATGACGCTGAAGCCTGTGTAAGAATACGCGACACGGGTGTTGTTGTTGGTCAGGTAAGGGCCCCCGTAGTGATTGTCAGCGGCAGAATAGAGGGCGACATTTATGCTGCGAAGCAGGTTGAACTTGCCTCTCAGGCTGTCGTCAAAGGTGATATTCACTATGCCTTACTCGAAATTGAGAAAGGTGCCCAGGTCAACGGCGGCTTTGTGCAGGAAGAGGAAAGCGCAGCTCCGAAAGCAGAAAAGGCGGAGGTGGCAAGCCACCTTGAGGCGGTTAGTGATACTGGCATGCGGCAAGCGTAAGTATTGCTATTTGCTTATTTGCCCCCATACTGAAGGTCAGGTTCGATCGAATAAGCTTTAGAAGACAGAGAAGATTACGGAGTAGCAATGACAGTAGCAGAAACTTTTATCCCCAGCGCGCTTAATGTGACCAACAGCGCTGTGCATAAAGTGAAGACCCTGGTTGAAGAAGAGGGCAATCCTGACCTCAAGTTACGCGTTTATGTTACTGGTGGTGGTTGCTCCGGGTTTCAGTACGGTTTTACTTTTGACGAGGCTGTCGCTGAAGATGACACCCGGGTTGAGCGGGAGGGGGTCACCGTGCTGGTCGACTCATTGAGCTTTCAGTATCTCTCAGGAGCTGAGCTTGATTACTCCGAGGGGCTCGAAGGCTCCCGGTTTGTAGTCAACAATCCCAACGCTGCGACCACCTGTGGTTGTGGTGCTTCGTTTTCGATCTAAACATACGAGCGGACACCGCTTGCAGCGGCTAGGTCTTACTTCAGTCTGGCTTAGCCGTTTCGCCCCCTTATTCTTTTTACTGGCGTTCTGCCACATAACGACGCTGGCCGAGGGCGGCGTGAAGCCCTTGGTTGAAGCTCCGCGAAGCACCGTCCCTGGCTACCTTGTTCGAATTGATCAGAACAAGCCAGAGGAAGTCGAAGCGGCACTGCTGCGCGCAGAGGCTTTTTATCTGGAAAGTGCCCCGCTTCTGGCGAGTACCCCGCCGATCGCCCTTGTATTACATGGTCCCGAAGTTGAAATATTCTTCCGCGAAAACTATAAGCGCTACAAAAATATTATAGATCTTGCTGCGCGGCTAACGGCCTTTCGGGTGGTTGATATTAAAATCTGTCGAACCCGTTTACGTTTTCTCGAGCAAGATGAAGCGAGTCTTTTCCCTTTTGTCGGTACCGTGGCATTTGGTCCCGATGAAATAGCTCGGCTGACCGAAGAAGAGGGTTATGTGCGTTTTTAGCCGTGTGGATTCGAGCCGCTAAGTGAGATAAGCCGGATAAATTCCACCCAGAACAGTCAAACTTTTAGCCCCCGTTACAGCGGGTAAATTACCTGCCAGCCCTCTCAGCGTTTGCCTTGCGAGCCAGGCAAAGGCGGCAGCTTCAACCCACTCGGGTGCAATGCCCAATGTGGTCGTGCTGTCGACTTTTGCAGGCTTAAGTAAATTGCCGAGGCTGGTCATAAGTGTTGTATTTAGTGCGCCACCACCACAGATGAAAATCTCATCAGTCTCCGCTGGTAGTGCTTTTATTGCATCGGCGATGGTTTCGGCAGTGAAGGCGAGTAATGTCGCCTGTACACAACCGGGTGAGAGGTGGTCAAAGCCCTTGAGCTGCTGATCCAGCCAGTCTTTGTTGAATTCTTCTCGCCCGGTGCTTTTCGGTATCGAGCGCTGTAAAAACGGGCGGGCCTTTAATTGCTTAAGTAGTTGAGAGTCGCTGGTGTGTTGGCCAGCCCATTGGCCGCAGTCGTCGAAGGCTTTGTTCTGTTGCTGTTTAATCCAGTCATCGAGCAAGCGGTTACCGGGACCTGTGTCGAAACCTAGCACCTCGCCTCTTGTGGGTAGAAAGGTGATGTTGCTGATACCGCCAATATTGACGATGACTCTATTTTGTTTGTTGCTGTGGAAAACGGCCCGGTGAAAAGCGGGTACGAGTGGCGCTGCTTGTCCGCCAAGTGCCATATCTCTACGCCTAAAGTCGGCAACGGTGGTAATGCCTGTGCGTGCGGCGATAATATTGGGGTCGCCAATTTGCAGTGTAAAGGGGTGGGGTGTGTCGCCGTTTGGCGGACGATGCCGTACGGTTTGGCCGTGGCTGCCTATCGCCGTGATGTCGCTTGCGTCTAGTCCTGCCAGTTCCAAAAGGGTGCTCACCGCCTGAGCAAAGCATTCCCCGAGCTGTTGATCTGCGCTTCCAAGGGCGTCGATATTATCGTCACCGGGCAAAAATAAGGTCTTGATGGCTTCTTGAAGGTTTTTCGGGATTGGATGGCAATAAGTGGCAACTATGTTTGCGCCATTATGAGAGATGTCAATAATTGCGCTGTCTATGCCGTCCATGCTGGTGCCGGACATTAAGCCGATATAGAGCTCACTCGATACTTTACTCATTTAAGTTGTAAGTTTTAGTCGTGGAGATTGACTTGAGCAATCAGCATGCCGTTGCGTTGGTTAAGCTGGTCTAGCAGCGGTACGGTTTGAACGATAAATTCGTCACGCTGACTTTTGGCAATGGTTTTGGCGTCGGGTAGTTTCACCGTGCGAGGGTTGCGGTGAACGCCATTAACCAGAAATTCATAATGCAGGTGGGGGCCGGTTGCATAGCCTGTTGAGCCAACGGTGCCAATGGTTTTTCCCTGGCTGACATGCTTGCCTTTGCGAGTAAGGCGCTTGGTCAGGTGCAGGTACTTGGTGACGTATTTCCCGCCGTGCTGAATAAAAACGTAGTTGCCGTTTGCCTTGCTATAGCCACTAGCGACAACTCGGCCATCGCCGGCAGCATAAACGGGGGTGCCTCGCGGGGCGGCATAGTCCACACCTCTGTGGGCCTTTATGCGTTTATGTACGGGATGCTTGCGGTGCAAACTGAAGTTTGAACTGATGCGCGTAAAGTCCAGCGGTGCTCGCAAAAAAGCCTTGCGCATGGGCTTACCGTCGGGGGTGTAATAGTTGATTGAGCCATCTTTCTCAATGTAACGAACTGCACTAAAGGTTGTGCCGTGGTTGGAGAATGTTGCCGCGAGGATATCTCCGTTACCCACTTTTTC
Organism: Gammaproteobacteria bacterium; assembly: GCA_003646355.1. The sequence continues at coordinate 473 of QNFO01000063.1, read as the reverse complement.
GCCGTTTAAAAACTTTTCGTCATAGAGGACGCTAAACGCATCGCCCTTGCGAATGTCGAGGGCGAAATCAATATCCCAGCCGAAGATGTTGGCTAGCTCCATGATTTTGGCCTGGCTCAAGCCGGCTCTGTTTGCGTCGAGAGAGAGCGAGTTGTTAATGATGGCCGTTTTGTAAGTCGGGATAAGATCGGGCTTGAGGACGACCTTTGTGCCTTCGAAGCCGTTATCGCCACGCTCATAAAGGTAGTGTTCAAGTGTTGAACGCGTATATTTGACCTGTGCGAGCTTGCCTTCTTCGCTTAAGTAGATGGCAATGTGCTCGCCAGGTCGCAAGCGACGCAGGGCTTTTGGCTCGGTGCTTGTGTTGGCGACGGAATAAACGTCAGTTGCGTTGAGGCCGAGGCGTTTGAAAACTGTTGTTAGGTTGTCGCCGGAGGCGATAGTTGTTTCTTGCCAATTAATAGCCGCAGGTG
>QNFO01000062.1 GCA_003646355.1 Gammaproteobacteria bacterium | reverse complement strand
TGGGGAGTCGATAATTGCGGCAAGCCTGAGCAGCTGCCCGCAGCGCCTGAATCTCGGCATGTGCGGTAGGGTCGCAGCCACCGATGGGGCAGTTCCAGCCCTCACCGACTATCGTTCCATCAACCACCAACACCGCGCCAACGGGGACTTCGTCAGCAGACTCAGCACGCTGGGCCAGGGCCATGGCACGCGCCATCCACTGACTATCATCGACAGTTGCATTCATTGATTAGAACCGAGAGCAGCGAGTAAGCAGGTTTTTCTGGGAACAGAATACGAGAGATAAAAGCTACTTTTTGCGCATATTACCCAGAATTTGATTGAGTAGGTTGAGGCTGTTCACCCTCTCCTCCTCACTCATATGGCGCACGCTATCGTGATAGAACTTTTTCACCTTGGGCTCGACCTTTTTACAGACTTCTCGGCCATAGGGCGTAAGACGAATTTGTCGTGAGCGCAAATCATCCGGATTCACCACACGCTCGATATAACCCGACTCTTCCATGCGCCTCAGCACGCCATTGAGGCTCTGCCGGCTGACCATTAAATATTCAACCAGGCCATTGACCGTCATACCCTTTTCGTAACCGGATCGGGTCAGTGAGTCGAGAATGGACCACTGTTGAGCACTCATATCAAATTCGCTAAGTACTTCAGCCGCTCTACGCAGAGATAGGTTCATCGCCTGATATAAACGGAAAAACAGCTTGAGAGGAATATCCGAACTTAATTCGTCAGCGTCTGCCATGTCAGTGTCTGTCATATAGCCTTACCGAGTGAGGGTTGATCATCGTGTTATTCTTATTGGCCGGCAATATACCTTATTCAGGCAAAAGTTGACACTTGTCGGCACTAGTTTTTATGATGTAAATCATAGACCAATAGTTAAGTAAGCGACGAAATAAAAAAGCACCCTCAACGGTACAAAGCCAACAATATTTAAGGATCACACTATGGATTTCGGGCTCACTGATTTTCAACAATCACTACTCGATAGCGCCCAGCGTTTTGCCAGCGACAAACTCGCACCCGCCTATAAAGCCGGTGACAAAGCCTGCGCTTTTGACCGAGCGTTGATCCGCGAAATGGGCCAACTCGGGTTCATCGCTCCTGAAGCATCCGAGGAGTACGGCGGTAGTGGGCTCGATGCCCTGACATCGGGGCTTATTACCGAGGCCATTGCCGGGGGCGACATGAATGTCGCCTACGTGCCGATCAATGCATCGCTCGTCGGCAACTGCATTCTTAGCCATGCTCAGCCCGAAGTCGTTGAAGAAATTATGCCGCGCATCTGCAGTGGTGATGCTATCGTCTGTATCGGTTTGACCGAGCCTCGCGGCGGTTCGGATGCGGCGGGTGTTGCGCTGAAAGCAACACTGAATACCAGCGAGGCGGGTAATTTCTATCTGCTCAACGGCGAAAAAACGTCTATTTCAATGGCTCAGCAAGCCGACCTTTGTCTGGTTTTTGCGCGCACTGGCACGGTTGAAGAAAAGGCCCACGGGGTTTCCGCCTTTCTTGTCGATCTCACCGCCCCTGGCATCACCCGCACTCGCTTTGAGGACATTGGTGAAAAGTCAGTGGGCCGAGGCTCGCTGTTTTTTGATGATGTACGCATTGATGAGAAATACCGCATTGGCGATCCGGGTAAAGGCTTTGTGCAGGTGATGCAGGGCTTTGATTTCAGCCGCGCTCTGATTGGTCTGCAATGCCTAGCCCTCGCCCGTAAATGCCTGGACGAAACCTGGGAGTATATTCAGGAGCGTAAAACCTTCGGCAAAGTCCTCGCCGTCAATCAGGGCGTGACCTTCCCACTGGCCGAAGCCGAAACGCACCTTGAAGGCGCACGCCTGGTTTGCCTCAAAGCACTGTGGCTAAAGGCTCAGGGCAAAGACCACACCAAAGAAGCGGCGATGGCGAAGTGGTGGGCACCCAAACTAGCCTTTGATATAACCCAGCAGTGCCTGTTAACCCACGGTCATGGTGGCTACAGTGATGAGCTGCCCTTTGAACAACGCCTGCGCGATGTGCTCGGCATGCAAATTGGTGATGGCACCGCGCAGATTATGAAAATGGTGATCGCCCGGACTTATGTCGGCAAACCCAATTAATCATGGTAGAAAATAGCCAAACTAACAAGTACTTATTGAACTATTTTAAAGAGAATACTTATGTCGACAGTGATTGAAATTAGCCAGCAAGATGCCGTTGGTATCATCAAGTTAAACCGTCCCGAGCAATTTAACTGCCTGTCGATGGAGCTGCACGAAGCCCTGTATGAAGCGATGGATCACTTTGAAATTGACCCTACTATCCGTGCGGTACTGATCGCTGCCAATGGCAAAAACTTCTGCACCGGCGCCGATCTCGAAGAGGTCAGTGGCTTTCGCGACAGCGATGAAGATATTCGCGCCTTTCTGGAAACCGGGCTCGATACCCTGCGCAAACTCGAGACCTCGCCCCTGCCCGTGGTTATTGCCCAGCAGGGCCTCGCGCTGGCTGGCGGCCTGGAATTAATACTCGCTGGCGATGTGGTCTTTGCCGGCAAAAGCGCGCGACTAGGCGATCAACATGCCCAGTTTGGCTTGATACCCGGCTGGGGTGGCAGCCAACGCTTACCTCGCTTGATCGGTCGCCGTCGTGCTATTGAACTGATGCTCAGCGCTCGCTGGTTAAATGCGGATGAAGCCCTTGATTTTGGCCTGGTCAACTATGTGGTTGAGGATGACAAGCTGTTCGACAGCGCCCTCGCCTATTGCCAGCAGCTTTGCCAGCGCAGCTCAGCCGGACTGGCACTGATGAAGCAACTGACCGATCGCGGACTCGACATGCCCCTCGAACAGGGCCTGGCGCTGGAGCTCGACCTGGCCACACCCGCCCTACGCAGTGATGCGGTGAGTGAAGGTCTAAAAGCCTTCGCAGAAAAACGTGCACCCAAATTCAGCTGAGCTTTGTTTAAGGTCAAGCTGTTTTAAACCAAAATGAATAAAACTCGTTTCATCAAGACAGCATCGTTACAATAATCGCTACAATCAACAACGCTGATTATCGGCCATTCGCAGGCCTTGTATGAAGTACGCCCACCCCAACGCGCAGAGCGCCAACGAGAGGTAAGAAGTCACCATGGATTATCAGGATATTATTTACGAAGTTAAGGGTGCAACCGCCTATATCACCATCAACCGCCCCGAGGTTTATAACGCCTTTCGCGGCACTACCTGTGATGAGTTGATTCATGCTTTCCAGAAAGCCGGCTGGAATAACAGTATCGGCGTGATTGTACTTGCCGGCGCGGGCGATAAAGCCTTTTGTACCGGTGGCGATCAGTCCTCCCACGACGGCCAATACGACGGTCGCGGCACCATCGGCCTGCCGGTTGAAGACCTGCACACTGTTATTCGCGATGTGCCCAAGCCCGTTATCGCCAAAGTACAGGGTTACGCCATCGGCGGCGGCAACGTGCTGGCAACCATTTGCGACTTAACCATTGCCGGTGAAGACGCTCAATTTGGCCAGGTCGGCCCCAAAATGGGCTCTATTGATCCCGGCTTTGGCACCGCCCTGCTCGCTCAAATTGTCGGCGACAAAAAAGCCAAAGAAATCTGGTATATGTGCCGTCGCTACACCGCAGCCGAAGCGCAGGAAATGGGCCTGGTGAATAAGGTTGTGCCCAACGATCAGCTTGATGCCGAGGTCGATGCCTGGTGTGCTGAGCTAGAACAACGCAGCCCCACGGCGATCTCCATCGGCAAGCGCTCCTTTAACGCGGCCACCGAAAACATTCGCGGCATCGCCAATCTCGGCCTTGAAGCCCTGCGTCTCTATTACGACTCAGAAGAGTCCCGTGAAGGCGTTAATGCGTTGGCTGAAAAGCGCAAGCCCGACTTCCGCAAGTATGTAAAATAAATATTAAGTTTATTCTACAATCAACTAATTTTTAAGGATTTAATTATGGATCTCGATCTAAAAGGCCGATCAGTTATCGTCACCGGCGCCGCCTCTAACATTGGTCGCGCCATCGCTCTAAAATTTGCCGAAGAAGGCGCCAAAGTCACTATTGCCGACCTCGATATTGAGAGTGGCGAAAGAGTAGCCGTCCTAGCAAGAGAAGCCGGCGCCGCCGATGCTCAGGTGATCAAAACAGACATCACGGATATGGACAGTGTCGAAAACCTCTTCGATACCGTTGCCTCCACCTTTGGCACCGTTGAAGCCATCGTCAACAACGTCGGTTGGGATGACCTGATGTTCTTCACCAAAACCACGCCCGAGCTATGGCAGAAGCTGATCGCTATTAACTACGTCGGCCTGCTGAACTGCACCAAAGTCGCACTGGCTCACATGGTGCCCAACGGCGGCGGCTCTATGGTTTCCATCAGTTCCGACGCCAGTCGTCAGGGTGAGCCCCGCGAAGCGGTTTACGGCGGACTAAAAGCCGCGACCAATAGCTTTATGAAAACCATCGCCAAAGAAAACGGCCGCTACAATATTCGCTGCAACTGTGTTTGCCCCGGTGTCACCGTGCCCGAAACCACCGACGAAACCAGCGAAAACAGCATGTGGAAAGAAAAGGATGCGATGTTTACTGAAGATCAGTTCGCCGCCATTGCCAAGACCCTACCGCTGAAGCGCATCGGCAAGCCGCAAGATGTTGCCAATGCCGTGGTGTTTTTATCCTCGCAACAGGTTGCGGGTTATATTACCGGCCAGGTACTCAGTGCCAGTGGCGGTTACAGCATGATTGGCTAGAAAGCCCGATTACTGCGAATAAAAGCTCCGGCTCACTTGAACATGAGAACGGAGCTTTTTTTTACCGACTGTTTCTACCGGCAGCCTTAAGAAGTCACGAGCTGCTGTTTTGATTTGCGCCAGTAAATTAGCGCCATTATCAGCAAGCCTAATATTGGCAGGCTAATGAGCAATAAGGTTTGCCAGCCCAGGCTGCTCAATATCCACCCTGCCAGTAAGGCCCCGACAGCCTGAATACCGAAAATAGTAAAGTCGTTCAAAGCCTGCACTTTAAAACGCTCCGACTCGCGATAGCCCTCGGGCAGCAGCGTGGTGCCGCCAACAAACAAAAAGTTCCAGCCAATGCCCAGCAGCACCAAAGACACCCAGTAATTGACGAAGGCGTACTCTGAAAAGACCACCACGACCATAATCAATAAAGCGGCAATACCCAGATAAAGTAAGCCCTGCACACCTATGCGGCGAATAATCCAGGGGACAAAGAAAGACGGTAAAAACATCGCCACGATATGGCTTTGAATAACCCACTTGGTGTCGACCAGGCTATGGCCGTTTTCAAAGTGCATATGCAGAGGGGTCGAGGTCATCACTAAACTCATGATCGCGAAGCCCGCGCAGCCGGAAATTATCGCCACCAGAATCACCGGCTGGGTGAAGATTTGTAATAGAGGTCGGCCCTTTTCACTATTCTGCAGTTCGTCACGCTGGGGTTCATTAAAGAAAAACAGCACAAAAATGACTGCGATAGCCACCATCATCAGTAGCGCAAATGAACCTTGATAAGACGTTGCCGTTAACAGCTCGCCGCGTACTGCCAATTCTGGCCCTAAAAAGGCCGCGCCAATACCACCAATCAAAACTCGCGATGCAGCTTGGGGAACATCCTCTGGAGAAACGCTTTCCATCGCCGCAAAGCGGTACTGCTGACCAGCAGCCAAGCCGACACCTAGTACAACAACGGCCAATAAGTATGCAGAAAAACTCTGTAATTCCAGTGCATACATCGCCAGCAGGCAGCCCACGCAAGCAATAGCCGCACAAAAAAGAAAGACTCGCTTACGGTTGAAACGCCGCATGGCAAGAATGACCGGTAAAGTAGCGAGCGCAGAACCGAGTATAAAAGCGGCAACAGGTAGCGTTGCAAGGCTCGGATCGGGAGCCAAAGTCGTACCAATAATGCTGCCAACAAAGATGACAAAAGACGGGATTGACATGGTCAAGGCCTGACAAAGCATAAACAGCCAGACATTATTTGCTACTTTCATTATTGGAGAACCATTATTAAGCAAAGCCTAATGTATCACGTAAGGCGGCGTCACGACGAACACTTGGAGCAAACGCTTAAAAATAGGGCAATAAAAAAGCCGACTCTCTCGAATCAGCTTTATGTCGCCATCAGCCTATTTTTCTGACCGCCCTTTCGAGGACTCTAGTAAAAGCCCTGTTTCAAAAGAGTGTTCTCGTGCTTACTGATTGCTAAGAAAAATAACAGCCGTTAATACAGCTAATGAAATAATGGCTAATGCGGCAACGGCATCAACAAAACTATCACTCTTCGCAGCTTTATCCTGATCACTCATAGTCTTTCAACCTCGGTAGACACAACTACCTCATCAATTAAAAAATAGTACCGAGCTTGTTAGAGCCTCGGTATTCAAGCCTACGCTTAACTCAAGCACCCCGTAGACATTCAAAACGCGCTGCATTCTACCAGCCAGCGCTCTCACTGTCCTCATACTTATAGTGGCTCTTATTCCCTTTTTAGACGGGAATATGAAGAAAGGGTTTTTCACCTCATGGCCTCAGAAGGCTATCATTCACGCCGCTGGAAATGCCCGAATTACTCGGGATTTCTGATAGTTAGGGAAGGAAGCGAGACTTTATGTACATTTACGACCAGCACGACAAAACTTTGATCGGCGAACGCGTTGCTCAATATCGTCGCCAGACCGACGATTACCTGGCGGGTAAGATTCCCGACGAGGTATTCTTGCCCCTGCGCCTGCAAAATGGCCTCTATGTACAGCGCCTTGCCCCCATGCTGCGCATCA
>QNFO01000061.1 GCA_003646355.1 Gammaproteobacteria bacterium | reverse complement strand
TCTTTTAAGCCAATAATGCGATCACAGAAGTGCAAAGCCTGTTCAACATCGTGCAATGCCAGCACCAGGGTTTGGTGTTTTTCTACAATCAATTTCAGTAGCTGTTGCGCCTGATAATCATCCACCGCAGAAACGGGCTCGTCACCGAGGAAAATATTTTTCTGCTGATACAGTGCGCGGCCAATGGCGACCCGCTGAGCTTGCCCACCGGAAAGCTGCTCGACGCGATCAAACAAAGACTTATCAAGCTGTAATGGCTCTGCCAGTTTAGTCACTTCATGCAAAGGTTGGGACAGGGGCTTTATTAAATTCAAGAGGTTGTACAACACATTATGGCGATGCAGGCCGCCCATATAAATATTGTGATAGACACTGAGCATGGGCACCAAACCGTGCTGCTGGGGACACCAGGCGACACTGTTGGATTGCTGTTCACGTAGGGCCGCTAGTAGCGTCGATTTACCGACGCCAGACTTACCCACTAGCGCCACGCGTTCACCCGGGGCAATACTAAGAGTAATGTTGTTCAACACCACCCTTCCCTCGTAGGCTAATTGTGCATTGGCTAGTGAAAAAACGGGCTCGGTTTTAGATGTGGCATTTTTCAGTAAAGTACTTTTTCGCAGAGCCCTGCTTTTATTTTCTGTAATAAGCTTAGCGTTCATCAATAAGGCCAATGGCAATTGCCGTCTCGCGGGTGGAGGCATAGTCACTGTTGTTTGCACTAACGAAGGCACTACGCGGAAAAGCCGCCAGTAATTCAGGCTGTTTTATCGCTAGCAAAGCGGCCTTCACTTTATCGCTAAAACCCTCGCCCCAGCGCTGATCAACATCACCGCGAATACTCCACTGATAGTCTGAATAGGTCGGCGTTTGCCAAATAACCTGCACTTGCTGGGGGTCGACTTTGTTAGTCGCAAGCGCCTTTTCCCAAACCTTGTAATTCACCGCACCCACTTGATAGGCGCCGGAACCCACCAGGGCAATGGTGCGATTGTGATCACCACTAAAACCAACACGGCTAAAAATTTTATCCGGCGCTTTACCCAGAAAGTGACGAATATAGTATTCGGGCATTAAGCGGCCAGAGGTCGAGCCCTTGGCGCCGAAGGAAAAGGTTTGACCCGCAATGGCAAGGGGGAATTGGCCATTGCTAGTCGTATTCTCATCGTCGAGCAAACCACTGGAGCGGTGGGCAATAAAATAGGTTTTAAAGAATTGGTCTTCGTAACCCTGGGCAATGGCGCGACTACCGGGCACACGCTGGCGAGCCTGTACGCCAGATAGCGCACCAAACCAACCCAGCTGCACCTGATTATTACGAAAGGCCGTTATCGCAGCGGCGTAGCTTTTGACCGGAATATATTTTACCTCGACACCCAGCTGCTCTTGCAGATAGGTGGCGACCTGACCAAAGCGCTGTTGCAGGCGCGATGCATTCTGGTCGGGGATGGCGGTAAAGGTAAAGCTCTCAGCCCATGTGGGGCTGACTAAACTGAAAGAGACGAGCAGCGCTACTAGAGTAGTCAATAACCGCACGGGCATTCTCCTCGAGACCTTTGCACGAGAGTTATTTTGCTCCCATGCGGCGTTGAAAAAGTGCTCAATCGGTCATTTACAACTGTAAACTCCCTCGGTAATTGCTCCTGCATTACCCTACCTCCTGCATCCATGCAGTCGTCTCTGAGCGCAATTTTCGCCTTGCCTGAAAGCAAAATCCTCTCCCGTGAAAAGGCCTCTTCTTAATAGTTAGAAGGATTTCTCAAGGAAGGTTTTTGTTTATTAATTAGGGCATTGAATAAGCCTCCGCCCATTCCAGCAACTCGGCCTTTGGCCCACGGAAAACCACACGGCCGTCTCGCTGGCCTTGCTGGTAGTCGTACATGGGGTCGTAATAATCGGTGAGTAGTATTTGAATACCGGCGCGAAAACCATCGGCATTATTGTGTTTGATTAGCAGGTCGAGGGCGTCACTAAACTCGGCGTGCAACTGGGTAAAACGCTCGCCACCCAGACGTTTGCGAATGCGGCTGAGATTGCCGAGAATTTGTTCGCGGAAATTAACTGCACCCTCCTCTTCGCCGAACTGGGCTATGTACTGGGGATAGGCCCCGGTAATATAGTCGGCCAGTACAATGTCGATGCGCTCGTCGATTGGCGTTTCCAACACGGCGAGTGGGGCTTGTTGCATCCGGTCTATTAAGCTTGCAGGTAAAGTCACGCCACCAATCATGCGGCCCTCGTCTTCGGCGAAAATGGGCTGGCTGTGCTCGGCACGTTGCTTCATCACCGCAATGCTCAAGCTGTTTTCAAAACCAATTTGCTTAGGCTGGGGCTGTAACTGGCGGCCAAAGGCAGAGCCACGGTGATTGGCCAGGCCCTCTAAATCTAGCGCGTGGGCTAGTTCGTGTATCACCAAAGTCTTGCCCGAACCCGTGCGCCCCGCCACCAGGGTTAAAGGCATAGACTCACAGTTCTGATCAAGCTCGTCGATCAAAAAACGGCGCATGGCTTTATAGCCACCCTTGATCAGCGGATAGGCCGTGCCCGCCTCGCCCACCAACTGCTGGCTAAGGCGCGAGCGTAAACCACCGCGAAAACAATACAGATAGCCCTGCGGGTGGCGCTGAATAAAATCCTGCCAGGCGCTAATACGCTGCTCCCGAATATCGGGAGTGGCCAGCTGCCAGCCCAGTTCAATAGCGGCATCCTGACCCTTCTTTTTGTAACAGGTGCCGATGGCTTCGCGCTGCTTATCGTCAAGCAAGGGGATGTTTTCACTGCACGGGAAGGCACCCTTATTGAACTCCACGGGCGCACGCATATCCATCATCGGGACATCGTTGAGGAAGAGTTCGCGGTAGTGATCGGTATCGGGGCGGGTCGTCATGGGCGGGGATTCTACATCAGGACGGCACAAGTGAAAATAAGCACGCATCGCAAGCCATCAACAGTGGCAGACTACGAGCCACCATTAAGGGGGTATTTACGCCGATGAGCCTCTTTGCGCTGAATAGCCAGGTCGAGAAAGCCTTGGCGCTGCTCATTGTTTGCAGCGCGCCAGGCGAGTATTTCATCAAGGCTGCGATAACAGCCCAGACAAACATCCTCTTCATTGAGGCAGCAATTACTAACACAGGGGGAAGCGATGGCATCGGGTGTCGTCATTATGGGTAGCCTATGATTCTGGGTAGCCTCTGAGCAAACTACGAACTCGTATTCTACGCTTGAAAATCATGTTGTCATCTAAGTACACAATACCCCCGTGAGTTTAAGGCGCTATAATCCGAGCACAAAAAAAATTACCATAATAAAAAAGAGGCTAAGAAAATGCCGATACCAACAAGCATCACTTTCCCCTCCCTGAAAAACAAAGTATCGCCCGAAGAATGGCAAGCCCGCGTCACTCTGGCTGCCTGCTATCGACTGGTCGCCCACTTTGGTTGGGATGACCAAATCGCCAACCATATTTCTCTACGCGTGCCCGGCGCCGAGGAGCACTTTTTGCTCAACCCCTTCGGGCTGATGTTTCATGAAATCACCGCATCGAGTCTCATTAAAGTCGATTTAGCGGGAAATATTCTCAGCGACAGTGACTACAAAATTAATAAAGCCGGCTACATTATTCACAGCGCCGTGCATGAACACCGCCCCGACGCACTGTGTGTTTTTCACACCCATTCAACATCCGGAATGGCGGTGTCGGCCCATCGTGACGGTCTGCAGCCATTAGCGCAAACCTCACTCGTCGCCCTTAGCTCCATTAGCTATCACGACTACGAAGGCGTTGCCCTTAATCCGGATGAAAAAGCCCGCCTCGTTGCAGACCTTGGCAGTGAATGGACAATGATTTTACGCAACCACGGCTTACTGACCTGTGGCATTAGCGCCGCCGATGCCTTTTATCGACTCTATTATTTAGAGCGAGCCTGCGATGTACAGGTGGCAGCACTTGCCGGCAATATGCCCCTGACTTTTCCCAGTGAAGAAGTACAGGCCATCACCAAAGAGCAAGGCGCCCGCGCCTTTGGCAAGGGCGCAGACCTGGCCTGGCCCGCCCTCTTGCGTCTAGTAGAAAGCGAAGAAAATTCTTTCCGAAATTAATGGAAAAAAGTCAACAAACACCCATAATTATTATTTTAAAAAAAGGAAAAACCATGAAAGCACAAGCAGCCGTATTTAGAGAAATTGGTGTCGACTTAACGATTGAAGAAGTGGATATCGACGAACCCCGCGCCAACGAAGTATTAATCAAAACATCGGCCTGTGGTGTTTGTCACAGCGACGTCCACTTCGCCAAAGGTGCCATTCCTGGCCCCGTGCCCACCATCCCCGGTCACGAACCTGCGGGCATTGTTGAGGCCATTGGTGAAGACGTTACAAATGTTGCGGTGGGCGATCATGTCATCGCCTGTACTTCGTTGTTTTGTGGCCAGTGCAAGCAGTGCCTGCAGGGCCGCCCTCACTTATGCATGGACCGTCGCTCGTGCCAACGGCCAAAAGGTGACACCCCGAGAATTTCAATTAACGGTGAGCGTATTACCCAGTTTGCCGATCTCTCCGCTTTTTGTGAAAAAATGCTGGTACACAAAACTTCCGTCGTCAAAATTGACAACGAGATCCCCCTCGACCGCGCTGCACTGGTTGGCTGCGCAGTAACGACTGGGGTTGGCGCAGCACTCAACACCGCCAAGGTAAAACCCGGTTCAACCGTTGCTGTATTCGGCGTCGGCGGCATCGGTATTTCTATTATTCAGGGTGCTCGTATCGCCGGGGCAAAACAGATTATCGCCATCGACGTAGTGCCCGGCAAGCTTGAAACGGCCCGCCACTTTGGCGCCACCCACACCATACTCGGTGGCCCCAACAGTATTGACGGCGACGCGGTTAAGGCGATTAAAAAACTCAGTAAAGGTGGTGTCGATTACGCCTTTGACGCAGTGGGCATGCCGCAATTATCTCAGCAGTGTCTTTATGCGCTTGCCCCTCGTGGACTCGCAGTAATTGTTGGAGCCATCCCCACCGGGCAAAAGCTCGAACTCGACCCCGGACATTTTTACCTGGAGAAATCCATTATGGGCTGCTATATGGGCTCTAACCGTTTCCATATCGACGCTTTGGATTATTTTGAATTCTATAAGCAGGGCCGTTTGGATTTAGATGCAATGGTGACAGACCGCTTCAAGCTTGGTGCTATTAATGAAGCCTTTGCCCTGCTCGATGGTGGAGAAATTAACCGGGCCGTCATTACTTTTTAATTAATCTAAAACTCTATAAGAAATGGATAGGCTTTGCACATGAGCTTCGCAGTCATAAGTGAAGCTTATCCATTTCAACCAAATACTTAATACAAACTATAAACCAACTCAAAGAATCAATAAGATCTCGGCAAGCCCATTCCCTTTTCCGCAATAAAATTAAGCACCATTTCATTATTCAGTGGTGCTGTTTTAAGCAGCCGTGCAAAGGGGTAAAGGTCAAAAATACCGTACTCTTTGGTAAAGCCATTGCCGCCAAAGCACTGTAGCGAGGCATCAATGGCATTCACCGCTGCTGTTGATGCACCAAATTTCGCCATATTGGCCTCTTCACCACAAGCCACTTGGTTATCAAATAAGCAGGCCGCTTTACGAGTCATTAATGAAGCCAGCTCAATATCGGTTTTACCTTTGGCCAGCGGATGCTGAAGTGCTTGATAGGCACCAATGGGGCCATTAAAAACCACCCGCTCGTTGGCGTATTCCACTGCTCTGCCCAGGGCATATCGACCCATTCCACAGCACATGGCGGCGAGTATCATGCGCTCGGGGTTGAGGGATTCAAACAGAATGTTAAAGCCTTTACCCAGCTCGCCGAGAATATCGCTAGCGCCGACGCTGACGTCATCAAAAAATATTTGGTACTGCTTTTCCGGTAGAGGAATGCTGATATCAATGGGGTGCATTTCAATACCCGGCGCTTTGGTGTCGACAATCGCAATGGTAAAACCATCGGTCTTGCGTTCAACCTCGCTGAGCTGCGCATTGCGCGCCACCACTAACATATAGTCGGCACCTTCGGCATCGGTAATAAAGGTTTTACGGCCGTTGAGTTTATAGCCACCACTGCCGTCTTCCGTGAGCAGGGTCGAGGTGCGCATGGTATTGGTGCCAGCGTCGGGCTCGGTAATGGCAAAGCAAAAACGAATATCACCGACACAGCCCGCCGGTAAATATTTCTGCTTTTGCTCAGCAGTGCCGTGTTTGCCAATGGGGCCGAGCGACATGGTGGCGCCCACCACCAGACTTTGCAGGGGAATGCCCGCATTCGACAGGCCCTCTTGCAGCAGCACCATTTCCAACATGCCCAGCCCTGCCCCACCATCGGCCTCGGGCACCATAATGCCGACAAAGCCATCCTCCGCGACTCGCTTATACATAGCCGTTGGGAAGGCGTGGCGATCGGCGCAATCGACCCAGTAGTCGCGACCAAACTCTTTGAGCAGGTTGTCGCCGTAGTGGTAAATCATTTCTTGTTCGTGGCTAAGAGAGAAATCCATGGGGTATTCCTTTATTATTATTGCGCTAACAAAATAATTATTCGTTGACGTTTTTATTTGTACTGCCAACCCGCACCGACTTTAAAGACACCTGGGCTCAGGACACATAAAGACCGGCTGAAAGCTGCCTTATAGTAACGAACATTTCGTCTGCCGACACCTCGTGAAAATCTTGTCGGTAATATCCTCTGGATTTACTCGGCGAGAATTTTTACACTGGATCAAAATTATTATTAGAATTTCAATCCTCTTTTAGGGAACAGCCCATGTCCGAACAACGAACCCACG
>QNFO01000060.1 GCA_003646355.1 Gammaproteobacteria bacterium | reverse complement strand
GAACTGGTCGCGCAGGGTGGCGCGCAATTCGGGCTCGAAAGACATACCCAGGCCGGTGACCTTACCGCCGTCGTCGGGCTGTACGGTGCCGACCACAAAGCCGGCAATTAAAAAGGGATGGCCGAGAAATTCATCACTGTGCTCAACCCAGAAAACTTCGGGCACCGGCACCTCGGCCCACATAGCGCGCAGCACCTGTGCTTCGCGTAAACGATGGGTTTCAACCACCGACTCAGAGGGATCCATACGCAGCATCAGCTTGCGGGTGGTGCGTTCGCCGGAGTCCTGATTCCAGGTCAGCATAAAGGTGAACTGCTCTTTTGATGCCCCGCCGGTGAGCCGTTTCAGATCGCTGAGTTGCAGGTCATTTTGCCCGGTGGTGTTCTTCAGGTAAGTGACCAGGCGGGACTCGAGGTCTTCGAAATTGGTCTGGTGGGCCGCCGTTTGCGTGCGATTTCGCAACTTGCGAGTCAGCACATTGTCGATGGCGGTCTCTACCGGATAGCGAGCTCTAATTGCCGCTATCCACTCGGCGGAGGGTTGGTCGCGCAGTCGTAAGGTTTCTGTATTCATCATGGTTTTTATAATTTTATTATTGGGTCGTTATTATTGGATCGCCGCCCTCAATACAGCAGCCCTATTGGCGGGCTTGGCCGCAGAGCGCGGGTTTTTCGTGATGCTGCCTGGAGCCTGGGTGGGACGACTACCTGTTGAGGCGAGCTATTGAAAGGGGGAGTGAATCATTAAAATGAAGACGCCCCCTATCAAAAAGCCAGCCATTACATACTGACGTCTTGCACCTCGCCCCAGCCGGTAACGCCGTCGAGATCCCAGCGCAGGAAGGATTGGGTGCAGTAGACGAAGGGCCACGGCTGCCAGGGGTTGGAGGTAAAGGCTGAGCCGGTGAAATTGTGGACTTTGCCACGCTCATCTTCGACCTGAAGCTCCATAAACTGGTGCAGTCGTCCGTCGCGTACCAAGTGGCCAGAGCCTTTGACTAGACCGTAGACCTGATCGCCCTCGCGCACATAGCCGTGGGCAATGGCCTGGTAGTCGTTGGGGTCGTCGGGGTTGATAATCCAGATGCAGTGGATGCTGACGTCGTTGTCAAAATTGGCATTAAGCCAGCAAAAATCCTGAAACTGGTCTTCTTTGCGCTCGCCCCAGCTGTGGTCCATGCTCGATACACAGTTGACGTCGTAGGTCTTGCCGTCGATGGTGAACTTGCCGGTGACGCGGCCGGTTTGGTCCCAGTGCCCGGCATAGGCAGTGGCGGAAACGTGATCGTCGGCAGAGGCTGCTAGTGGATCCTGATCGGGGTCATGAATATCGTAGGGTGCCATTAGTGCTTTGTATTGCACGTCAATTTTAACGCCGCGCTGGTCGTCGAATTTAATGTCGTAATCCATCACCGGCTTGGTGCATTTAATCGACAGGCCATTGCCCAGGGTGTAATCGTCAAAGTCTGATTTTGGAAAGGGCAGGTGCACCTGATTATTACTGTAGCGCACTAAGTGAGGTGAGTTGGAAAAGCCATCGGTCACGGTGATGCTGGATAAGACCACGCCGGCGTTCTGGCGGGTCAGTACATAGACGTTAACGTGTATTGCTTCTTCCGGAATATAAAAGCCAAAGTAATTGGTTTCCGCCCAATAATGGTCGTCGGAAGTGGGCGTGTGAAAATACATGTCTTTTTCGGTAATCATTATTATTTCCTTGTAAAAGGCAGAAGAAAAACTGAGTTTATTATTTTTTAATAGCAGTTAAGTTACTGCATTCCTGCGCGTATTAAAAGGCAAAAATTAGCGGCCTACTTATACAGCCTGTTTATTCAACACTACCGAATTGCGCCGCTGCCAGTTTGGCGTAGAGCTCACTTTCCTTGAGCAATTGCTGATGCGTACCGCTGGCAACCTGCTTGCCGTGGTCCATTACCACGATGTGGTCGGCGTGGAGGATGGTCGACAGGCGGTGGGCAATAATGAGGGTGGTGCGGTTTTCCATCAGTTTATCCAGGGCCAATTGCACCTGTTGCTCACTGTGGGTATCGAGGGCGCTGGTGGCCTCATCGAGCAGCAGCAAACGAGGGTTTTTGAGAATGGCGCGGGCGATGGCAATGCGCTGTTTTTGTCCGCCCGACAGGCGCACACCCTGCTCGCCGAGGAAGCTGGTGTAGCCCTCGGGTAGTTGTTCAATAAATTCATGGGCGTAGGCGGCACGGGCGGCGGCGTGTACCTCCTCGTCATTGGCATCGGGTTTTCCGTAGCGAATGTTGTGGCTAACATCAGCACTGAACAGGGCGGGGTGTTGAGAAACTACACCTAATTGCTGGCGCAGATCGGCCGGTGATAGTTCGCGAATGTCCGTATCACCGAGCAGTACGATTCCTGATTGGGGATCGTAAAAGCGCTGCATTAATTCGAAGACGGTGGACTTGCCCGCGCCCGAAGGGCCGACCAGTGCCACCACCTTGCCCTCGGGAATATGAATGGAGAAATCTTCCAGTGCTTTTTGACCGGGGCGCGAGGGATAGTTGAAGTTGACCTGCTTAAAGCTGACCTCGGCCGCAAGTTCACTGGCGGCAACCTCAACGCAGGCCGGGGGCAGAATAGTGGCTTTGGCGGTCATTAAGTCGACCAGTCGATCGGTGGCACCCACGGCGCGCTGTAAATCGCCGTAGACCTCCGACATCGTCGCCACGCCCATCGCCACCAACATGGCGTAAAACACAAAGGCACCGAGATCACCGGCACTCATGGTGCCATTTAAGACATCGTTACCGCCGACCCAGAGCATGCCGCTCAGTGCGCCAAACACCAGCACAATCACCGCCGCCATAAGTATCGCCCGTTGCTTGACCCGACTGCGGGCGATGGCGAAGGCATTCTCAACCTCTTCACCAAAGGCACTGCGCTCGTAATCCTCGCGGGTGTAACTTTGCACGGTTTTTAGCTGGGTGATGATCTCGCCGGCGTAAGTACCGACATTGGCAATGGAGTCCTGGCTTTTGCGAGACAGGGCGCGTACCCGGCGACCGAAAATCAAAATGGGGAGTAGCACCAGAGGAATGCAGCCGAGGATGACCACGGTCAGTTTGAGATTGGTGATAATTAAAATAATCAGCGCGCCAGTGGTAGAAATTGAGCTACGCAGGGCGAGGGAAAAGGAGCTGCCGACAATACTTTGCAGCAGGGTGGTGTCGGTGGTGAGGCGGGACATAATCTCGCCGCTGCGGTTATCGTCAAAATAACCGGGGCTGAGGGAGACAATATTGTTAAACACCGCACTGCGAATATCGGCGCTAACCCGCTCGCCCAGCCACGACACTAAGTAAAAGCGCACAAAGGTGCCAGCGGCCATTAAGACTGATAAGCCCAGTAGTAAATAAATACCCTGCTGTAGTTGTGATACCGAGCCGGCAACAAAGCCGTCGTCAATCACCATGCGCACGCCCTGGCCGATGGTCAGGGTAATACCCGCTGTAAATAGCAGGGCGATAATGGCGCACACCCAGCGCCAGCGATAGGGCGCAACGAGGCGCACGAGCTGGCTGATGGATGACAGTTTAGTGGCGGCAGGGCGTTCAGTGGCTGTAGACATGCGTTATTTTTTTACCCGATAAAAAGGCTGGTAGCGGCGAGTTTGCCAAGTAAGTAGGGCCAAGCAGTTTACGGCAATGGGCGGTTAAAGGGGCATTGCCCCATTGCAGGATACCGTTTGTGACAACAGGGGTGCGGAAAGTGACAGTGCCTTTGTGTTGCAGCGGTTTAAAACGATGAGCCGGGTTGTTGTAGAAAGGGCCGTTCTTCGGCAGTCGAGGTTCGGCCCAGTATTTTATTGCGGTGGGGGTAGCGACCGAAACGCTCGATGATGGCGTGGTGACGCTGGACCGATGATAAGTGGGATTCAAGGCCGGGTTGACTGAAGAGTTGCACTGACTGCTTTTGCATTTCTCGCGACTCGCTGTGCATAAATGGCATGTAGAGAAAGCCCCGCTGTTTTACATGCAGCCGTTGATCAATACCCGCGGCGATTGTTTGCTGAGCTAGCGCCAGCGCTAGGCTGTCGTGGGCAAAGGCCCCCGCTTGATCGCGGAAGAGATTGCGTGAAAATTGATCGAGAACAATGATTTCTGCCAGTCGACCGAGGGGACTGCGTCGCCATGCAAACAGTTCACAGCGAATAGCAGATTGATGCAGGGCTGAAAATCTGCCACGGATCAATGCGTCGAATTCGTCACTTTTTTGCCACCACTGGGCGGGGGTGATTTCCTCAAACCAGAACTCGATCACAGACAAATAGGGCATGCTCTATCTCTTTATTATCGTCGTTATTTTGATTGTAAGGCATGATTGCGGCGACGACGGCTAGATTTTGGCGCTGTAAATTAGGACTTGATTGCATAAAAATAAATCAATACATTGGTTCTTCGCCAAATAGCACTGGCCAAATTGTCGGTACGGGCGGTAGATTTTAGCGCTATGCAATTTTCGCAAGGCGCATCGAAAGTCATAAACAGATGTATGTGCTCTTCGCAACTTCGAGCTAATAAGTACAGGCTCTTTGCGAAGTGTTTTTATGTGGCGCATCAAATAATTTGATAGATAACAATTTTTACAGGGGTGGGTTTGTATGAAAAGTTGGATAGTAACGCCGTTAGTTGTAATTTTGATCGCTGCAGGGTCCTACTTTTTTTATATCTCCACATTACCTCCCGTGCTTCAAGAGGGTTTCCTTTACGGAAATGGCCATGTTGAAGGTACTGAGGTCAGCATCAGTTCTGAGGTGAAGGGACGCGTCCTGGTTTCCAACTTGCTGGAGGGATCGACGGTAGCCAAGGATTCACTGTTGGTTGAACTCGACACCAGCGAGCAGATGGCGATACTGGCGGTGGCCAATGCCCAGCGCACAGCGCGCGAGTACGAACAAAAACATATTGTTGAACAATTACAAACGTGGCAGGACAACCTGGCCACAGCCGATCGCGATCTGGTGCGTTACACGGCATTGCGCAAGCGAGGCATCGTCACCGTGCAAAAGCTCGATCAAATAACCCTGGTACGGACAGAAGCCCTGGGCCGAGTGCGGGCATTAAAGGCTCAGCTTGAACAGGCCAAGGCGAATACCATCGTGGCGGCAAAAAATGTCGAATTACGGCAGATCGAAGTCGATAAATCGAAAATCTATACACCCATGGATGCGACGATTCTCTCCAAGTCCATTGAGTTGGGCGAGTTGGCAACATCGGAGCGTCTGATTGCGGTTCTGGTCGACATGCAGGATCTGGAGCTTAAGGCCTACTTACCCGAAGCGGTGATCGGTAAAATTAAACTCAATGCCCCGGCCAAAGTCCGAGTCAGTGCCTTTTCTGATCGCTACTTTGATGCGCGAGTAAAGCGTGTTGACCAGCGTGCACAGTTTACGCCGCGCGATATCAACATGCCTGAAGAGCGTGTGCGCATGGTCTTTGGTGTGGTGCTGGCCCTCGATAATAAAGAGGGCTTCCTCAAGCCCGGTATGCCCGCTGATGCCTGGATTCGCTGGGATGAAGACAAGGCCTGGCCACAAACTCTCGTCGTCCCCCATTAATCTGGCTTTGCTAGTCAACAGGCAGTAGGGCTGAACGATATGAGTAAAGTAACTAGCATTGAGCGGGCCGTTGAAGGCTCGCAAGTTGATGACACGAGCGCTCCAGTTACCGGGCGCAAGCCAATTATTGAGGCCCACAATCTTGGCCGCGCCTTCAATAAACAGATGGTACTCAAAGAAGTTAATCTGACCATTTATGAAGCCGAAATTTTCGGCCTGCTGGGGCCAGATGGTGCGGGTAAAACCACTTTAATGCAGTTGATGGCGGCCATTCTCGACCCCAGCGAAGGCCATTGCACGGTGATGGGCCACGATACGGTTAAAGACGATTACTGGATCAACTCCCACATCGGCTATATGTTTCAGGGCTTTACCCTCTACGATAAATTGACCATTGCCGAGAACATGGAGTTTTCGGCCGATATTCGCGGCCTGCCCAAAGCGCTTTACCTCGAACGTCAGGAGCGCCTACTGAAAATGGCGGGCCTATACCGTTTTCTGGATCGTGCGGCGGGCAACTTGTCCGGTGGCATGCGCAAGAAGCTGTCGTTGTGTACCAACTTGATGCACGAACCCCGCCTTCTGCTGCTTGACGAACTCAGCCTGGGTGTTGACCCAGCTTCACGACATGAGCTGTGGGCGATGCTTAACGCCTTTCGCGATGACGGTGTCACGGTGGTGATGAGCACGCCCTATATGGACGAGGCCGAACACTGTGACCGTATTGCTTTTCTGCATGAGGGTGAAATCATCGGTGTGGATAAAGTTGAACACCTCCATACTCGTTGTGAAGGGCACGTTTATGAGCTGCACACGAAAGACCGTGGCGGCGCCCATAACCGCCTGGTTGAACACCCCGATGTACTGAGTATTCGCCATTTGGCGGAGAGTGTGCACTTTCAACTGCACACCGCCAATCATATTGAAGCGGGTTTAAAAGCCGGTTTAACCGAAAATGGCGGGCATATTGAGTCGGTAGAACCCACGTTGGATGATGCCTACACCATGCTCAGTGGCGGTGAAAAGAGCAGTGCCTATGCTGAGTCACCACCGAAAATTCACTTGCCCGAAAGGTTGCCCGAGGGCGGCTTGATTCGCACTAAAGATATGCGCGTTCAGTTTGGTGATTTCGTCGCCAATGACGACGTCACGCTAGAAATTAAAGCCGGTGAAGTGTTTGGCTTTCTCGGCGCTAATGGCGCGGGCAAAACCACTTTTATTCGCACCCTCTGCGGCCTACAGAAATTAACCAGTGGTGATGCCTGGATTGGCGGCGTGAGTAT